>PAOB01000053.1 GCA_002708445.1 Candidatus Arcticimaribacter sp. | reverse complement strand
TTGTTGGCTACGTTTTCCGCAAAACTTTTCGAAGTATCGGGCATCACACTTGGATTCCAAGCAGAAACTAACATTCTTCTACTATCTGGTGAAGATTTAAGAGTTTTAACGATGTCTTTAATTTGATCAATTTCTTCATTATTCCAATTTCTCCATTGATGCCCATAAACGGGCCCAAGATTTCCCTCTTCGTCAGCCCACTCATTCCAGATTCTAACGCCATTTTCTTGAAGGTATTGAATATTTGTATCGCCTTTAAGAAACCATAAAAGTTCATGGATAATTGATTTTAAATGAAGCTTTTTGGTGGTTACCATTGGGAAACCCTTGGAAAGATCAAAGCGCATTTGGTAGCCAAAGACACTTTTAGTTCCTGTACCTGTTCGATCTGTTTTTTGAACCCCCTCAGCTTGAATGTGGCGAATGAGATCTAAATATTGTTGCATTGAAAAATGATTAAGCTCAAAATTAAATTTTTATATTTTCGGAATTCAAGTATAGAGCGATTAGTTATTAAAATTATCCGTTAACAACTGTAAGATTATTTTCTTCTTGAGAGCTCATCTCTTATTTTGGCTGCTGCTTCATAACTTTCTGCTTTCACAAGTTTATTGAGCATTGTATTGAGTTCTTTTGTAGAAGTCATTGTAAGATCTTTCTGAGAGTCATCTTTTGATTTTTGTTCTTCAATAAAATTTTTGATCCAATTTTTATCTTCAGGTTGAGGTTCTCTTACATTGGGATCATCAGAGTAACTGGCTTTTTTCATGATGTTCTCGTAGGTGTAGACTGGAGCATCAAAACGAATAGCCAAAGCAACTGCATCAGATGTACGAGCATCTATGATTTCTTCAATTTCATTGTGTTCACAAATTAAACTGGAAAAAAACACCCCGTCAACTAACTTATGAATGATTACTTGTTTTATTGTTATTTTAAATCTATCCAAAGAATTAATAAATAAATCATGTGTAGACGGACGAGTTGGAATAATATCTCCTTCGAGACCAATTGTAATGGCCTCAGCTTCAAATCCACCTATGACAATAGGAAGTCTTCGATTACCTTCTTCTTCACTCAAAATGAGAGCATATGCTCCTGTTTGAGCTTGTGTGAAAGAAACCCCAATAATTTTAAGTTTAATTAAATCCATAAAATCAATTCTACTATGTAAAATTAGTTTTTTTTTAAAAAAACGCTTTTAATTTCGGTGGATTTTTACAGTCAACATCAACTTCTTTATTAAATAGGTTATTAAATATATTGAAATAGCTTAAATTTGCGCACCGATAACAGATCTTGAATTAAAAGACTACTATGAAAGTACTACAATTTAGACAAGCCATTTGTGAGGCAATGAGTGAAGAAATGCGACGAGATGAATCCGTTTACCTTATGGGAGAGGAAGTTGCAGAGTACAATGGTGCATACAAAGCTTCCAAGGGGATGTTGGATGAATTTGGAGAAAAGCGTGTGATCGATACACCTATTTCTGAATTAGGATTTGCGGGTATTGGTGTTGGTTCAACGATGGCAGGAAACAGACCTATTATCGAGTTTATGACTTTTAACTTTGCTTTGGTAGGAATAGACCAAATCATCAATAATGCGGCCAAAATTCGTCAAATGTCTGGAGGGCAATTTCCTTGTCCAATTGTTTTTAGGGGTCCTACAGCATCAGCAGGTCAACTTGCAGCAACCCATTCCCAGGCTTTTGAGAGTTGGTATGCAAATTGTCCAGGTTTAAAGGTTATCGTCCCCTCAAACCCTTACGATGCGAAAGGTCTTTTAAAGGCTGCAATTCGTGATGATGACCCGGTGATTTTTATGGAGTCTGAACAAATGTATGGAGATAAAGCAGAGGTTCCAGAAGATGAATACATTCTTCCAATAGGTGTAGCAGACATAAAAAGAGAGGGGAGTGATGTTACAATTGTTTCTTTTGGGAAAATAATTAAAGAAGCATACAAAGCAGCTGAGGTTCTTGCCAAAGATGGAATTTCTTGTGAAATCATAGATTTAAGAACAATAAGACCATTGGATGTAGAATCAATTTTAATATCAGTCAAAAAAACCAACCGCTTAGTTATTTTAGAAGAAGCATGGCCCTTTGGAAATGTTGCTACAGAAATAACGTACCAAGTTCAAAACGAGATTTTTGATTATTTAGATGCTCCAATTCAGAAAATAAATACCGCAGACACACCAGCACCATTCTCACCAGTTCTTCTTGAAGAATGGCTTCCCAATAGCGAGGATGTAATTGCTGCGGTAAAAAAAGTAGTGTATTTCAAACAATAAAAAAAAGATCATTCAATTGATCGAATTACAAACAATCAATTAATATTATGGAACAAAATGTTATTTACATACCACTTGTCTTATCAGTAATAGGTTTAGTGTACATGTTTATTCGTGCAAGCTGGGTAAAAAAGCAAGCATCAGGGAGTGAAAGAATGCAAGAAATTTCTAAAGCCATTAAAGAAGGTGCTCTTGCTTTTCTTAATGCAGAATATCGCTTATTGCTAATTTTCGTTATTGTAGCCTCTGTTGCTCTTTTTGGAATATCGGTAGCAGTTGATACAACGAGTTGGATGATTGTTCCCGCTTTTGTTTTTGGAGCATTTTTTTCTGCATTAGCAGGAAACATAGGAATGCGTATCGCAACAGATGCAAATGCACGAACTGCAGAAGCCGCTAAAACAAGTTTACCAAAGGCTCTTCAAGTTTCTTTTGGAGGTGGAACGGTTATGGGACTTGGAGTTGCAGGTCTTGCAGTTCTTGGGTTGACTTTATTATTTATGTTCTTGGTTGCACAATTTATTGGTCAAGAAGGTTCATTCTATGATAACATGACAATTGTTCTGGAAACTCTTGCTGGATTCTCTCTTGGAGCAGAATCAATAGCCTTGTTTGCTCGTGTAGGAGGAGGTATTTACACCAAAGCAGCTGACGTAGGTGCAGACTTAGTTGGTAAAGTAGAGGCTGGAATTCCAGAAGATGATCCTCGTAATCCAGCAACAATTGCAGATAACGTTGGAGACAATGTAGGAGACGTAGCAGGTATGGGTGCCGATTTATTTGGCTCATACGTAGCTACCGTTCTTGCAGCAATGGTTTTAGGAAACTATCTTGTTCAAGATATGTCTTTAAACGGACAGTTTACAGATAATTTTAATAATATGGGACCTGTATTACTTCCGATAGTAATAGCAGGAGTTGGTATTTTAGCTTCAATCATCGGAACATTTTTTGTAAAAATTTCTTCAAATGACGCAAAAGAATCAAAAGTTCAGGCAGCATTAGATATGGGTAACTGGGCGGCTATTATCATAACCCTTATTGCAAGTTATTTTCTTATCGATTGGATGTTACCTCAAACTCTAAACATGAAGTTTTTTGGAGAAGGGTACAAGTCAATTTCTTCTTTGAGTGTATTTTGGGCAGCCTGCATAGGTCTTGCTGTTGGAGCCTTGATATCTGTAGTAACAGCTTACTACACTAGTTTAGGTAAAAAACCAGTAATGGATATTGTTGAAAACAGTTCTACAGGTGCTGCAACTAATATTATCGCAGGTCTTGCAGTAGGCATGAAATCTACATTTTTATCCGTTATTTTGTTTGCTGCAGCAATCTACGGATCTTACACTTTAGCAGGATTTTATGGAGTTGCACTAGCCGCTTCTGCTATGATGGCTACAACTGCTATGCAATTAGCGATTGATGCATTTGGACCAATTGCAGATAATGCAGGTGGTGTAGCTGAGATGAGTGAGTTGGATCCAGAGGTTAGAGAACGAACCGACATTTTAGATTCTGTTGGTAATACAACTGCTGCAGTTGGAAAAGGATTTGCAATCGCATCAGCTGCTTTAACAGCTTTAGCATTATTTGCAGCATACGTAACCTTTACAGGAATTGATGGGATTAATATTTTTAAGGCAGATGTCTTAGCAATGCTGTTCGTTGGTGGAATGATCCCAGTCGTATTTTCTGCATTTGCAATGGAATCTGTAGGAAAAGCTGCCATGGAAATGGTAGAAGAAGTAAGAAGACAATTTCGAGAAATTCCTGGAATTATGGAAGGGACAGCAACTCCTGAATATGCAAAATGTGTTGATATTTCGACTAAAGCAGCCTTGAGAGAAATGATTTTACCTGGTTTACTAACCATCATAACACCAATCGTTATAGGGTTATTATTTGGCGCAGAACCTTTAGGAGGTTACATGGCTGGTGTTTGTGTAAGTGGAGTAATGTGGGCAATTTTCCAAAACAATGCTGGTGGTGCATGGGATAATGCAAAAAAATCATTTGAAGCTGGAGTTGAAATCAAAGGTGAAATGACTTACAAAGGATCTGACGCTCATAAAGCAGCAGTTACTGGAGATACAGTTGGAGATCCATTCAAAGACACCTCTGGACCTTCAATGAACATACTGATTAAGCTCACCTGTTTAGTTAGTCTAGTAATAGCACCAATCATAGGATCACACAACATTGAAACAGCGGTAGTTCAAGAAATTCGCAAAGAAATTCGAGTTGAGGTTAACTCAACGGATGCCGAACAAATGGAAGCTGAAATCACAACAACCACTTCAGACAATGGAGTGGTTAAAACAGAAACTAAGACAATAAAAGGTAGTGAAGCTGAGGTCAAAGCTGCAGTTGCCGAATTGAAAGAGGTTGACTTACATATCGAGAATTAAAACTTTATTTTAAAATAATCCATTTATTTCGGAATCAATCCGCTCAATAATAGATCCCATATCTTCTGGATTATCAACAAAATTTAGTTCATCTACATCAATGATCAATAACCTTCCTTTGTCATAGTTATGAATCCAAGCTTCGTAGCGTTCATTTAAACGACTCAAATAGTCAATGCTGATAGAGTTTTCAAACTCTCTTCCTCTTTTATGAATATTACCAACCAGATTTGGGATACTGGAACGCAGGTAAATCATTAAGTCTGGACCCGTAACCATATTCTCCATCAACTCAAACAGGGATTTATAATTTTGATAATCCCTCTGTGAAAGTAAACCCATGGCATGCAAGTTGGGAGCAAAAATATGAGCATCTTCATAGATGCTTCGATCTTGAATTACATTTTTATTGCTTTTTTGTATTTCGATGAGTTGCCCAAAACGGCTGTTCAAAAAATAGACCTGAAGGTTAAAAGACCAACGTTCCATTTGATGATAAAAGTCATCCAAATAAGGGTTTTCAACCACCTCTTCAAAGTGACCTTGCCATTTGTAATGTTTAGATAATGAATCTGTTAGGCTTGTTTTTCCAGCTCCTATGTTACCGGCAATTGCTATGTGCATAGTTGTTTTTACTTAAAGAGGTTGGTTAGTTATTTGTTTTTCTCACTGCAAATTAGTTGTATTTTTTGAAACACGAAAGAAATAATTGCTAGATGAAAAAAAAATGATACTATCTTTTTTTTTTTAAAGATTTAATTTTAATTTTACAAAATAATTGAGGAAGGATTTGACTGATTGCAAACCTCACGAAAAAAATGCTAAACCAGAATTGCTTTCAACAGAGAAGTAATCTTTAAATCCTTCCCGAAAGCAATATTATGTCATATTTATTTACTTCAGAATCTGTCAGTGAGGGTCATCCAGACAAAGTAGCTGATCAAATTAGCGACGCATTGATTGATAATTTTCTTGCCTTTGATCCCGAGAGCAAGGTTGCTTGTGAAACCCTTGTTACAACAGGTCAGGCAGTTTTAGCTGGGGAAGTAAAAAGCAACACCTATCTTGATGTACAAAAAATTGCACGAGATACAATCAACAAGATTGGATACACAAAAGGCGAATACCAATTTAGTGGCGATTCGTGTGGTGTTATTTCTCTAATTCATGAACAATCACAGGATATCAATCAAGGAGTTGATCGTGCTGACAAAAAAAATCAAGGTGCAGGAGATCAAGGAATTATGTTTGGTTACGCTTCTAATGAGACGGATAACTACATGCCTTTAGCACTTGATTTGTCTCATAAATTACTCATCGAACTATCTGCTCTAAGGAGAGAAGATGACCAGATAAAGTATTTACGTCCCGATGCTAAATCACAAGTGACTTTAGAATACGATGATAATGGAACACCTATTCGAATAGATACCATAGTCATTTCTACTCAACACGATCCCTTTGAAGATGACGACAGCACAATGCTAGCTAAAATCAAAAGTGATCTTTTATCTATTCTGATACCTAGAGTAAAAGCTCAATTACCCGAGCGTATTCAACTTCTTTTTAATGATCAAATAACGTATCATATCAATCCTACAGGAAAATTTGTTATTGGAGGTCCACATGGAGATACAGGACTAACTGGAAGAAAAATAATTGTTGATACTTACGGTGGGAAAGGTGGTCATGGAGGAGGAGCTTTCAGTGGAAAAGATCCAAGTAAAGTAGATCGAAGTGCCGCTTATGCTTCCAGACATATTGCTAAAAACCTTGTTGCTGCAGGAGTTTCCGATGAAATTCTAGTTCAACTCAGTTATGCAATCGGAGTGGCTCAACCTACCTCTATTGCTGTGAATACCTATGGAAAAGCCAAAGTCAATCTAACAGATGGTCAGATTGCTGCTAAAATAGGTTCTCTTTTTGATTTAACACCTTACGGGATTGAACAACGGTTAAAACTCAGAACTCCAATCTTTTCAGAGACGGCAACTTACGGTCATATGGGGCGTCAACCCCAAAAAATTATTAAATTCTTTGAATCCCCTTACAATGGTAAAATCTCTCAAGAGGTAGAATTATTTACCTGGGAAAAACTTGATTACATAGAACAAATAAAAACTAAATTTAATTTATCTTAATGGAAAACGTAGATTTCAAAACAAAGTCTTTACACGCAGGACACGATACTAACAGTACAGAGGGGACCAGAGCAGTTCCCATTTATCAATCGACATCATATGTTTTTAACGATTCAGAACATGCGGCGAATTTATTTTCTTTAGCAGAGTCGGGATACATTTACACCCGTTTAAACAATCCAACTAATGATGTTTTGGAACAACGTTTAGCTGCTCTCGAAGGAGGAATAGCTGCAGTATCAACCGCCTCTGGAACTTCAGCAATTGCAACTGCTTTAATGGTTTTGTTAAAGGCAGGAGATCACATTGTTGCTTCAAATAGTTTGTATGGAGGAACTTACAATTTATTGAGTGTTACTCTTCCTCGTTTGGGAATAACAACCACTTTTGTAGATCCAAGTGATCCCACAAATTTTGAGGCCGAAGTTCAGGATAATACGCGTGCATTTTTTGCTGAATCATTAGGAAACCCTAAGTTGGATGTATTAGACTTAAAAGCTATTGCTTCTTTTTCTAAGAAAGCAAAAGTGCCTTTTATTGTTGATAATACCGTAGCAACACCAGCACTATTGAACCCAATTGAATACGGAGCTAACATTGTAATTCATTCGTTGACTAAATACATCAATGGAAATGGAACCTCACTAGGTGGAATTATTATTGATGCAGGAACCTTTGATTATGGCAATGGATTATTCCCAGAATTTACAGAGCCTTCTCCTGGATATCACGGTTTAGTGTATCATGAAGCTTTGGGACCAGCTGCTTTTATCGCAAAAGTTCGCATCGAAGGTCTTCGTGATTTTGGTGGAGCTTTGAGCCCTTTCAATAGTTTTCAAATTATTCAAGGATTGGAAACACTTTCTGTTCGAATGAAACAGCATTCTGAAAATGCTTTAGCACTCGCACAATGGCTTGAAAATCAAGAAGAAGTAGCTTGGGTAAATTATCCCGGTTTATCTTCCAATAAATACAATGAATTAGCAAAGCAATATCTTTCAAAAGGTCAGAGCGGTATTGTAACATTCGGATTAAAGGGAGGTTTTGATGCAGCCAAAAAGGTTGCAGATAAAACCAATATTTTCTCTTTATTAGCCAATATTGGAGATACAAAATCCTTGATCATACATCCAGCGAGTACGACACATCAACAATTGGATTCAGAAGCTCAAAAAACTACAGGGGTAACACAAGATTTAGTTCGTTTATCTGTTGGTTTAGAGGACATTGAAGACTTGAAAAACGACCTAAAACAAGCTTTTTAGACAATAAAAATGAGTGTTAAAACCCTGCATAGCGAAATTCAATATCTTGTCCTAGCGAATGGGACGAGGTTAAGTTTCCAGTCTTTTGGACAAGATTATCTTACAGCACCCGTTGTTTTGGTAAATCATCCTTTGACCGGAGATTCTAGAGTTACTGGGGAGTTGGGTTGGTGGAAAAACTTGATTGGAAAAGCAAAAACCATAGATACAGAAAAGTATGCAGTAATTGCTTTTAATATTCCAGGAAATGGTTTTGATGGAGTTCTGGTTGATGATTACAATTCATGGAATTCAGGAACCATTGCAACTTATTTTTATATGGGATTAACTCAACTTGGAGTTAAGAATTTGTTTGCAGTTATTGGTGGTTCCATTGGAGCCGGTATTGCATGGGAAATGGCAGCAATTTATCCGAAGTTTATCAAGCATCTCATTCCCGTTGGGGGAGATTGGAAGTCCACTGATTGGATGATAGCCAACACTTTTTTGCAAAAGCAAATTTTATCAACTCACAAAAATCCCCTTGAAATAGCCCGAATGCAAGCTATGTTGTGTTACAGAACTCCAAAATCTTTTAAACTTAGATTCAATCGTTCAAAAAACGAAGAACTTAAAGTTTTTAATGTAGAATCTTGGTTGTCACATCACGCAAAAAAACTCGCTGATCGTTTTGAGTTAAAAGCTTATCAAACAATGAATCACCTTTTAGGTTCAATTGATATTACTCGTAATGGAAAATCTTTTGAAGAACTGATTCAAACCATAGAATCTGAAATTCATATTTTTTCTATCGATAGTGATCTTTTTTTTCCTTTGGAGGAAGATCAAGAGACAGTATCAAGAGCGTTAGCGGTAGGAGTAACGATCAACCACAAAATCATCTCATCTGACTTTGGGCATGATGCTTTTTTGATGGAGCCAGAGAAAGTGATTCCACTACTACATTCGATTTTTAATTAAAAAACACTAAAAATGAAAATATCCTTAAATCGAATTAACAAAGATTATCTTTTTGAAGCAACCAGCTCAAACGAATTAAAAGTCTTAATGGACAATAAGTCCAAAAAAGAAGGCAAAGTAGAAGGGATTAGTCCAATGGAAGTTTTACTCATGGGAGTAGCTGGATGCAGTAGTATTGATGTTGTCGCTATTCTCAATAAGCAACGAATCAATCCAGTAACCTTAAAAATGGAAGTTGAGGGAATTCGTGATGCAGATGCAGTTCCATCTCCTTTCAAGGTAATTAATGTAACACTTTATTTAGAAGGAGATGATATTTCGCCAGAAAAGGCAAAGCGAGCTGCTCAACTTTCTTTTGATAAATATTGCTCAGTTTCAAAATCACTCGACCCCAATATTATTATCAATCAAATTATTGTTGTTAACGGTATCAAGGCATGAGTAAGAAATTAGAGACCAATGCAATTCGAACACAAATGGAGCGTTCACAGTATTTGGAACACTCTACACCGCTTCACTTAACATCAAGTTTTGTGTTTGAAGACGCTGAGGATATGCGTGCTTCTTTTGCTGAGGAAAAGCAGCGAAATATTTACAGCCGTTTTACCAATCCCAATACTTCAGAATTCATTCAAAAAGTAGCGGATATGGAAGGAGCAGAGGATGGAGTTTCTTTTGCAACTGGAATGGGAGCTATTTTTGGAACCTATGCAGCTCTTCTTGATTCAGGTGATCATGTTATTTCAGCTCGATCAATATTTGGTTCTACTCATACTCTGTTTACCAAGTATTTACCCAAATGGAATATTGAAACTTCGTACTTTAAAGTTGAGGAGCCCGAATCAATCGAAACGCTAATTCAACCTAACACTAAAATTCTTTATGCTGAAACCCCAACAAATCCTGGAATAGACCTTCTTGACCTAGAATTACTAGGAAAAATCGCTAAAAAGCACAATTTGATTTTGGTGATTGATAATTGTTTTGCAACTCCTTATTTACAACAACCAATTAAATACGGTGCTGATTTGGTAATTCATTCCGCTACAAAATTAATTGATGGACAGGGAAGAGTTCTTGGAGGGGTAACCGTGGGAAATTCCGAATTAATTCGTGAAATTTATCTTTTTGCTAGAAATTCAGGTTCAGCCCTCTCACCATTTAACGCTTGGATTTTATCGAAGAGCATGGAAACCCTGACTGTTCGTGTGGATCGGCATTGTCAAACGGCATTAGCTACGGCAGAGTTTCTCGAAAGTCACCCCAAAATCAATTGGGTAAAATATCCGTTTTTAAAATCACATCCTCAATACGAATTGGCCAAAAAACAAATGAGTCAAGGTGGAAGCATTATTGCTTTTGAAGTAAAAGGAGGAATCGAAGCAGGAAGAGATTTTCTAAATGCTCTTAACATGCTCTCGATTTCCTCTAATTTGGGAGACTCGAGAAGTATTATTACTCATCCCGCTTCAACAACTCACTACAAACTTTCCGAAGCAGATCGACTCGAAGTTGGAATTACAGATGGCATGATTCGTTTATCTGTAGGGCTTGAGCATAAGGAAGATATTCAGAAAGATTTAAAAAAGGCATTAGACACAATTAGATGACATTAATTGAAGAAACTTTATTAAAAAAAATTTTAGTGTTGGACGGTGCTATGGGAACCATGCTTCAGGGCTACAAATTTTCTGAGGAAGACTTTAGAGGCGATCGTTTTCTAGATCACCCTTGTTCTTTAAAAGGTAATAATGATTTGTTGTCTTTGACCCAGCCAGATGCTATCAAAACAATACATAGAAAATATTTTGAAGCTGGTGCTGATCTTGTGGAAACAAACACATTTTCTTCAACTTCTATTGGAATGGGAGACTATCAAATGGAGGCATGGGTGTATGAAATGAATTTTGAATCTGCAAAACTAGCTCGAGAGGTTGCCGATGAGTTTACAAAAAAAAATCCTGACAAGCCAAGATTTGTCGCGGGTTCTATCGGACCGACAAATCGAACTGCAAGTATGTCTCCAGACGTAAATGATCCAGGTTATCGAGCTGTAACTTTTGACGAATTGGTGGTTTCGTACACCGAACAAGTCAAAGGTCTTGTCGATGGTGGTTCGGACGTGCTGCTGGTTGAAACTATTTTTGATACGCTAAATGCGAAGGCAGCTCTTTTTGCGATTGATGCTTTAAAAGAAAAAAACAATTGGGATATTCCAGTAATGGCAAGTGGAACGATAACCGATGCAAGTGGACGAACACTATCTGGTCAGACAGTAGAAGCCTTCGTGGTTTCAGTTTCTCACATCCCCCTGTTGAGTATTGGATTTAATTGTGCTTTGGGTGCTGATCAATTACTTCCCTATCTCAGAAGATTGTCACAGGTAACAGAGGTGCATACCTCTGCTCACCCTAATGCTGGTCTACCCAATGCTTTCGGCTCTTATGACCAGTCACCAAAAGAAATGAGAGACTTGATCGAAAAATATTTAGAAGAAAATCTAATCAACATCATCGGAGGTTGTTGTGGTTCAACCCCAGATCATATTGCTCAAATTGCAGCAGTAGCTCAAAATTATCAACCTAGAAAAAGAATTTAAAACTCTATGAGTACAGGGACAAAATATTTAAAGCTTTCTGGATTAGAACCTCTTGTGGTTACTCCTGAAACGAATTTTGTCAACATTGGAGAACGAACCAATGTAACCGGTTCCCGTAAATTTTTGCGCCTCATCGAACAAGGTAACTACACTGCTGCTGTAGAAATTGCTCGAGATCAAGTCGATGGAGGTGCACAAATTTTGGATGTTAATATGGACGAAGGAATGATCGATGGTGTACAAGCCATAACAACCTATCTAAATCTACTCGCTGCAGAACCTGATATTTCAAGAATTCCAATAATGATTGATAGCTCCAAATGGGAAATTATTGAGGCAGGATTGAAAGTAGTTCAAGGAAAATCTGTAGTTAATTCAATAAGCCTAAAAGAGGGAGAAGCTAACTTCATAAAACAAGCCAATACTATTCGAAGGTATGGAGCTGCTGTAATCGTAATGGCATTTGATGAAGAGGGTCAAGCCGACACATTGGATAGGCGTATCGAAATATGTAAGCGTTCCTATGATGTTTTAGTGAATCAAGTTAACTTTCCCTCCGAAGACATAATTTTTGACCCCAACATTTTTCCTGTAGCCACGGGAATGGATGAACATAAGAACAATGCTGTTGATTTTTTTAAAACAGCAAAATGGATTCGAAAGAACTTACCCAATGCACATGTAAGTGGAGGGGTGAGTAATGTTTCATTTTCTTTTAGAGGAAATAATAGAGTACGGGAGGCCATGCATTCAGCCTTTTTGTACCACGCCATAAAGAATGGAATGAACATGGGAATTGTCAACCCAACTTTGTTAGAAATTTACGATGAAATTGATTCTAAACTTTTACTTCATGTAGAAGATGTTTTATTGAATAGAAGAGACGATGCAACAGAAAGACTATTGGATTTTGCTGAAAAAATAATAGATGATTCAGAGAATAAAAAAGTAGTTGTAAAAGAATGGCGTTCCGATCCTCTTCAAGATCGAATTACGCATGCTTTGGTTAAGGGGATTGATGAATTTATTGAAGAAGATGTAGAGGAGGCACGGTCACTGGTAACCAAACCTATTGAAGTTATTGAAGTTAATTTGATGGCTGGGATGAATGTTGTTGGAGATTTATTTGGTTCAGGTAAAATGTTTTTACCGCAAGTTGTAAAATCTGCTCGGGTCATGAAACGAGCCGTTGCTTATCTACTGCCTTATATTGAAGCTGAAAAAGATGGGAAACAAGAAACAGCCGGAAAAATTTTGATGGCAACTGTAAAAGGCGATGTACATGATATTGGGAAAAATATTGTAAGCGTTGTTTTGGGGTGTAACAATTATGAAATTATTGATTTAGGGGTTATGGTTCCTCTTGAAAAAATCATCAACACTGCCATTCAAGAAAAAGTAGACATCATAGGGTTATCGGGTTTGATTACTCCCTCATTAGATGAAATGATTTATGTGGCTCAAGAAATAAAAAGACGTGGCTTGGAAATTCCTTTATTAATAGGAGGTGCAACAACCTCTAAAGCTCACACAGCTGTTAAGATAGCTCCTGAATTATCAACTCCAGTTGTACACGTAAATGATGCCTCAAGAGCTGTTACTGTTGCAGGAAGTTTGATGAATAAAGATACTGCAGAAGTCTACAAAGATAGCATTAGAAACGAGTATGAATTTTTTAGAGATAAATTTTTAGACCGAAGAGAAACTAAAGAACACATTGATTTAGCAACTGCACGTTCCCGAAAACTACAGTTGGATTGGACTGAATATGTTCCAAAAACACCCAATCAAAACGGTATTCAAGTCATAGAAAATCAAGATTTAGAAATTCTAGTTGATTTTATTGATTGGAGTCCATTTTTTAGGTCATGGGATTTGCATGGACATTACCCAGCTATTTTAGATGATGACGTTGTAGGGAAACAAGCCACTGAATTATTCGCTGATGCTCAGGTAATCCTGTCTGAAATTTTAGATAAAAGGTTGTTGAAAGCAAAAGCTGTTTTTGGGATTTTTCCAGCAAATAGTATTGATGATGACGATATTGAAGTGTATTCTGATTATACCAGAACCGAAACACATGTAAAATTTTTAACGCTTCGTCAACAATTAAAAAAGCGAGAAGGCAAAACCAATTTAGCCTTAGCTGACTTTATTGCTCCGAAAGGAAGTGGTGTTCAAGATTACATTGGAGCTTTTTGTGTTTCAACAGGTTTTGGAACTGCTGAATTAGCAAAAGCCTATGAAGATGATAATGACGATTACAATGCGATTATGGTGAAAGCATTAGCTGATCGACTTGCAGAAGCTTTTGCAGAATACTTGCACAGAGAAGTTCGTGTGAATGCTTGGGGATATGCTCCAAACGAACTGTTTGATAATGAAGCGTTGATTAAGGAAGCTTACAAAGGAATTCGACCAGCACCGGGCTACCCTGCTTGTCCAGATCACTTAGAGAAAAATACAATTTGGGAATTGTTGCAAGTTCGAGAAAGAATTGGAGTTACTCTTACAGAAAGCCTTGCTATGTGGCCGGCAGCGTCCGTTTCAGGATATTATTTTGCACATCCCAAAGCACAGTATTTTGGAGTTGGAAAAATCACAGAAGATCAGGTTCAAAGTTTCAGTGAACGAAAAAAAATAAATCTCAAGGAAGCGGAAAAATGGCTTCGACCAAATATTAAATAGATTGAATAAATGAAAGTAATTGATCACATAAAAAAAGCTCCTGGGAAAACACAATTTACCTTTGAAATTCTTCCCCCCTTAAAAGGACAAAACATACAATCCATCTACGAGTCAATAGACCCCTTGATGGAGTTCAAACCTCCTTTTATTGATGTGACTTATCACCGCGAGGAATATGTTTACAAAGAACTAGATAACGGTTTATTGGAAAAGCATGTCATTAGAAAACGACCTGGAACAGTCGGTATTTGTGCAGCATTACAAAACAAATACAATGTGGATGCAATCCCTCATATTTTATGTGGAGGTTTTACAAAAGAAGACACTGAAAATTTTTTGATTGACCTTGATTTTTTAGGTATTGATAATGTTGTTGCTTTACGAGGAGATGCTATTAAATCTGAAACCTATTTTAAGCCACACAAAGACGGACATAGTTTTGCAAGTGATTTGGTCAGTCAGATAAAGAATCTTAACAAGGGTCAATATCTAGACGATGAAATTTTGAATACCTCTAAAACTGATTTTTGTGTTGGTGTTTCTGGTTATCCAGAAAAACATATGGAAGCACCGAGTTTAGAAAGTGATTTACATTTTCTAAAGAAAAAAATTGAAGCAGGAGCAGATTACATCATCACTCAAATGTTTTTTGATAACCAAAAATATTTTGAATTTGTTGAAAAATGCAAAAGTTTTGGGATTGATATTCCAATAATTCCGGGGCTAAAACCTTTAGCTACCAAAAAACAACTCAACGCACTACCTCATAGGTTCCATGTCGATTTGCCGGAGGATTTAATCAAGCAAGTGATAAAATGTAAAGACAACAAACAGGTTCGTCAAGTTGGAGTTGAATGGTGTATTGAGCAAAGCAAAGAGCTCAAAGCTGCAGGGGTTCCTTTTTTACATTATTATTCAATGGGTAAATCCGATAATGTAAAAGCCATTGCAGAAGGGGTTTTTTAGAAGTTTTCTTTTAAAAAATCATCCTCCAAAATTGCATAGCTGTAATTATCAAACCATTTTCCTCCAACGGGTAATATTTTCCGATGCATTCCTTCTCGTTTCATTCCTGTTTTTTCAAGTAGTCTCAAGGAATTTACGTTTTCCGTTGCTACACCAGCTTCAATACAATGAAGTTTGAGTGTTTTGAATCCATAGTTTAAAAGGGCTTTTACTGCCTCTAAGGCAAATCCTTTTTTCTAATAATGAGGAATTAAGCTGTAATAAATTTCGGCTTTATTATACTTTGGTGTAGAGGTTTGCACTCCTATTTCTCCAATAAAGTTTTTATTTTTTTTTAATCGAATACTCCAACACAATTGCACTCCTTTTTCAGGATTTTGAGGTTCAAATAGAGGTTGTAAAAATTGCTTCGTTTCCTCTAGGTGTTTTGGAATTCCTATTGTGTTGAATTTTGCAACTTCAGAATAGCAGTTTTTCCTGTGAATATTTTCTAAATCTTTTTTTTGTAAGTCGAGTAAGGTAAAGTCGGGGAGTTTTTATCATTGAAAAGAGCTAGGTTGTCAATTTAGTAAATAACTGTTCCAGATTTTCGTTTTTGAGTTGTAAAGCCAAGATTTTGAGTTCGTTATTATGAGCAAAATCAAAGACTTGAGTCCTCATATCCTCTTGAGTATCCAAAAATATTTCATAGGTAAAATCAAAGGTATTAACAACCTTTGTTACGTTTGGTATTTTGGACAGAGCTTCGGTTTCCACTCGATAGTCAAATTCAACTTGAATGATTTGCTGTTGTCCTTTCCGAAGTTCTTCTAAATTTTTATCAGCTACCAGTTTTCCTTCTTTGATGATTGCTACCCGATCACAGACAGTCTCAACTTCAGACAGTATGTGACTCGAGAGAATTACAATTTTATCCTCACCAAGGGTTCTTATTAGTTTTCGAATACTGACCATTTGATTTGGATCTAAACCTGTTGTTGGCTCGTCTAGAATCAATATTTCGGGGTCATGTAAAAGTGCTGCTGCAAGCCCAACCCTTTGTTGATAACCTTTTGAGAGCGTTGATATTTTGCGATTCTTGTAAGCATCTAGTCCGACCTGATTTAAAACAAAATCCAAAGGAGCATTTTTAATTTTGTAAAGGGATGCGGTGAATTGTAAATATTCTAAAACATAAAAATCTTCATACAATGGATTATTTTCTGGGAGGTAGCCTGTAATTTGTTGAATACTCTTTAAAGAATTTCTTAAATTTTTTCCGTTGTAGCTAATTGCTCCTTCCCAATGGTCAATTACACCAGTTAAGATTTTCATCAGTGTAGATTTTCCAGCTCCATTGGGACCTAACAAACCAACAACCTCTCCAGTTCTTAGCTCCATGGATATCCCTTGAAGTGCCTCTAGATGTCCATATTTTTTTTTTATTTTATCGAGAACTAATGCCACTTTTTTTTCTTTAAAGATAAAGCAGAAAAAATTAATAAAGGTCAATTGGGATGAATGAGAACATTAAATAGTTAGTTAGGTTTGAGGTGAATTAGATTTTTTTGTAAAGTAACCAAGGAATCCCTTTCAGAATCCATGCTATTATTCGCCATCTTTTGGTAATGTAAACAATTCTTTTTTTCTTTTGAATACTTCTGAATATTTGATTAGCAGCTTTTTCTTTGGTGGCTACCCAAAACATTTTTGGTCCTTTTGCCATAGCAGTTTTTACAAATCCAGGTCTTACATCGGTGGTGTAAATGTGAAGTTTACTCTTTACTATTCTTTGCGCGATACCTTCAAAATAATTTGATTGATAGGCTTTAGATGCATTGTAGGCTGGGGCTGCACGGCCTCCTCTTAAGGAAGCTACAGATGATAAATTTACCAAATGACCATGGCCTTGACTTTCAAAATAGTGAATTCCCCAATTAACCATTTGTGAAAATGCAATTACATTCAGTTGATTGGTTTCGTTTTCTTTGGCATAGTCAAGATCAAAGTTCATATGCCCAACTCCTGCACTGATGATTATCAAATCAACAGCACCTAATTTTTTCACTAAGGATTCAACGTGTTTTATGGCATCGGGTTGAGTACTATCAAAAGCCTCAATTTGAATACGTTCAGGGCTCTCTTTTTGAATTTTTTGCAAGAGGTTTTTTCTTCTGCCTGTTATTCCAACAGTGTATTCATTTTTTACCAATACACGAGCAAGAGCTTTTCCTATTCCAGAAGTTGCTCCAATAATTAGGGCCTTTTTGCTTTTTTTACTCAATGGTTTTAGTTTAGTAAATTAAGATGTGTATCATCGCAAAAGGGAGTCCGTTTACTCTTTTTACAATTACAAAGTTTAATATCTCCAGTCCTTTTTACAGTAAATTTTTGAGGTTTAAATTTTGTGCCATGATGAGAACCATCACAAAAAGGTTGTGTTTTACTTTTTCCACAGGCGCACCACAAATAATTTTCTCCCTTAGTCAACGGAACAGTTATTGAACTCAAAGTAGAAGTATTGTGTTTTTTAAACCCAGCACTTAACTCACTTTTTTTGTCTTTAGATTTTACTAGAGGATAAAAGTATGATGCTTTCCAAGAATCAGTTGTTTTTTCTTGTAAACCATAAGCTGAGGGATATGTTGAATGGAAGGTTGCCGTTCCAAATAATTGATCCCAAATACTGAACATGTTTCCAAAGTTCCCGTTGGGATCACTAGAAGCCTCTAGCTTTGAAGTCCCATGATGAGAATGATGAAAAGTAGGGGTAACAATAATGCGTTCTAGGATTTTGATGATTGGTAGAAGTAACGTATTCTTGTAAAAAGGTTTATCCCATTTTATTCTACTATGGGAACCGATAATTACAAGTTGTTTCAAGATTAGTCCTAAGGCAACTGGCTTAGCTCCTCCAAGAAAAAGGATTAGAGCAACCCACCAAATGTTGGGCATAAGGAAGTAATAAATGAATGCATTTCGATAAGAAATCAGATACCCCATTTCTTCAGCTTGATGATGTGGTCGGTGCAGTTTCCATAAAAATGGGTTTTCGTGAGCAGTTCTGTGGTACCAATATTGAAGTAAATCATCAACCAAAAGATAACCTAGTAAAACCCCAGTGAAAGATAGGTCTGTTAAAACAAATCGGTATTCAGGTAAAAAAATATTTCCTAAACTAAAAACAAAAAAAACAATTAAGGGTTTAATCAAATTTCCCAAAATCACAAAACTCAAGATTTCTTGAATCCAATCATCTTTTTTCCGGTTTGAATTTTTTAGAAAGCCTGAGACAGTTTCTAACAGACTGAAGAAAATGATAATCCCGATGACAAAATACACATCGAAATTTTCAATTGCCAATAAATTTTTAAACATTGGATTTTTTTAACTCTTAAATTTAAACTTAAATTTTGATAATAATTTAAGAGATGTAAAATAAATCCCTAAAAGTTTGTTTTTTTCAATCTGGAATGTACATTTGTAGTGAAATACACCAAAATGAATATTACAACAGCGTATTACAACCGATTTTTTAGCTTCTATTTTTTAGACAGGAACAGGGCGTTGTAGTATTTTGAGATGAATAACCCAACAAAGTCCTGATTTAATCGGGACTTTTTTTTTGATTAAAAACAATAAATAACAATGCAATCGATAATTGCAATACAAGGAATACGAGGTTCTTTTCACCATGAGGTGGCAATTAACTATTTTTCTCCCGATATTCAGGTATTGGAGTGCTTGACTTTTGACGCTTTGGCAGCCAAACTAGTTTCGGGAAAAGCCAATCTGGCGGTAATGGCCATTGAAAATTCTATCGCAGGATCAATAATACCCAATTATGCTTTATTGGATCGTCATGATTTACAAATAGTAGGAGAGTCGTATTTAAGCATTCATCATAATCTAATGGGATTACCGAAACAATCTATCCAAGATTTAAAAGAAGTTCACTCTCATCCTATGGCTTTATTACAATGTAAAGCTTTCTTTTCAAAACATCCTCACATTCGTTTGGTAGAGGCAGAGGATACAGCAGATATTGCACGTAAAATACAAGAGGAGCAACTCCATGGGATTGGAGCTATTGCAAGTATCAAAG
>PAOB01000052.1 GCA_002708445.1 Candidatus Arcticimaribacter sp. | reverse complement strand
CCACCATTGATAAAGGACATGATTAATCCAAAAATAATACCGATCAGCATTCCAATTAAAATCTTCCAGTGTAGGGCTAGTTTTTTCATAGTCTAAATTTTATTAGTTAGGTAAAGTAATTTAAAATCTGCTATCACTAAAGCAGCCATAGCTTCTACAATAGGAACTGCCCTTGGTACAACACAAGGGTCGTGTCTTCCTTTGCCCTCCATTACTACCTTTTGACCTTTATTATCTATGGTTTCTTGTGCCTGCATTACGGTTGCTACAGGTTTAAAAGCAACATTAAAATAAATATCCATTCCATTGGATATTCCTCCTTGGATACCACCAGAGCGATTCGATTGCGTAGTCCCGTCAGTATTAAAAGGATCGTTGTGCTGACTTCCCTTTATTTGAGACCCTTCAAAACCGCTTCCATATTCAAAACCTTTAACGGCATTTATGGACAGCATTGCTTTGCCAAGCTCCGCATGAAGCTTATCAAAGGCTGGTTCACCAAGACCAACAGGTACATTCTGAATGACACAGGTAATTACGCCTCCAACCGTATCTCCTTCTTTTCTAATTTGACGGATGTATTCCTCCATTTTTTTTGCCATTGTAGCATCTGCACAGCGTACCGGGTTTTGTTCGATGACCTCAAAATCAAGTTCTTGATAGGGTTTTTCTATTTTTAAAGGTCCTACAGCAGAAACAAAAGCTGTGAATTTGATATCAGATAAGTATTGTTTTGCAATGGCTCCAGCCACTACTCTACTGGCTGTTTCACGTGCAGAGCTTCTTCCTCCGCCCCGATAATCACGGAAACCGTATTTTTGATCGTAAACATAATCAGCATGAGAGGGTCGGTAACTGTCTTTGATATGACCGTAGTCTTTGGATTTTTGATTGGTATTATATATTGCAAAACCAATAGGGGTTCCTGTAGTCTTACCCTCAAAAATTCCAGAATAAAAAACAACTTCATCCAACTCTTTACGCTGAGTTACAATTGCAGATTGCCCAGGTTTACGTCTGTTTAGCTCGTGTTGTATGACATCGATATCCAATTCAATCCCTGCTGGACATCCGTCGATTACACCCCCCAATGCTGGGCCATGAGATTCACCAAAAGTGGTAAGATTAAAAACTTTACCAAAAATATTTCCTGCCATATTAATTCAATAAGATATACAAATATACTACTTTAAATCCCCACTTGAAATCATATGCAAACTCTATTTTTATTGTTAATTATCGTAATAAATTAATCGTTGAATTCGTATATTTGCACATGAAAAAAAACGTTTTCCTTACTTCTTGCTTAATCTTTTACCTTTTCGTAAGTTCATGTACTTCAATTGAATCCAATACTTTTGTGATAAAAGGAACAACTGATCACGACAATGGAAAAAGTATTTATCGTATCAAAGCTGGTCCAAACGGACAACCTATTACCATTGACTCTACAAAAATATCGGATGGCAGTTTCGAGCTGAAGGGATCTGTGGATCAAGTTGATGTAAATTTTCTTTTTTTAGAAGGAATTAATGGAAATATCCCCATAGTAATTGAAGAAGGTCTCATTGAAACTAAAATTTACAAAGACAGCATAAATGTTTCTAATATCGGGGGAACCCCATCAAATGAAGGTTTATCAACCTATCGGCTTTCGACTCAAGGTTTTGCCGAAACAATGAAAACTTTAGTCGCAGAAATCAATGAAGCCAATTCGCTAGGAGATAATATTTTAGCTGAAGATATGACCTCTGAATACAGAACAGTAGAACAAAATCTAAGTACGTATGAAAGGGATTTTATGAATTCAAATCCAAAGTCTTACATAGCTGCTCTTATTCTTGAACGTCTGATAAGTACAAAAGCCTTATCATCATCAGAAGCTAAAACTGTTTATGATAATTTTGACCCAAAGATTCAGAGTAGTGTTTCTGGAAAAAAAATAGCTTCAATCCTGATTCAACCCAGAAATCCAACTGCAATAGGTGAGAAAGCACCAGTTTTTGAAGGTCCGTCGCCCAACGGTGATTTAGTTAATTTGGAATCTGTTAAGGGAAAAGTAACCATAATTGATTTTTGGGCATCATGGTGCCGTCCTTGCCGTATAGAGAACCCCAATTTGGTTCGACTTTACAAACGAATGCACGACAAGGGTCTTGAAATTGTTGGGGTTTCTTTGGATAAAAATAAAGCAAGTTGGGAAAGAGCAATCAAAGACGATGGTCTTAGTTGGAATCACGTTTCAAACCTTCAGTACTGGAAAGACCCTATTGCTGTTCTTTATGGTGTTCGAAGTATTCCGGCAGCATTTGTTCTCAACAAAGATGGAGTAATTGTAGCTAAAAATCTCAGAGGTGCTCAACTCGATGCAAAAATTGAGGAGCTCTTAGGGCAATAAGCTTCGTTTTCCAATGCTCCTCTTAGCCGAATTTTAGCCGTCCTGATTACTTTTTTTTGAACAAGAACATACCCGTAAAAAGAGAAACAATTACAAGCAAGACCAGTGTTGTAAATGATTCTTTAATAACCCATGGCGCAAGAATCAAAGTTGTAAGTATACCTCCAATAGCTCCACCAAAATGAGCGGTATGTCCAATATTATCTTTTTGCCTTTTCATGCCAAAAAGTGTGTAAACTAAGTAACCTATTCCAAAAACATATCCGGGTAAAGGAATCGGAAAAAAAATAAAACTCAATCTCATTTCTGGAACCATCAATATGGTTGCATACAAAATTCCCATAATTGCTCCACTAGCACCAACTGCACTGTAATACAAATTATCCCTATGAAAATAAAGGGCAAAAAGATTTCCGGCTGTCAGACAAACCAAGTAAAGTATGATAAAATTAAAAAAACCAACCCCAGCTAGGGCTTGAGGGCCAAAAAGATAAAGGGTAAACATATTGAACCCGAGATGAGACCAATCTACATGCAAAAATGCAGAACTTAAAATCCGATAAGTCTCACCATTTTTTATGGCTGCAATATTAAATTTAAATTTGTTGAAAAATCCAAGGTCGTTATAACCTCTAAAAGAAATAATTAAATTTGCTAAAATTATTCCTGAAATTATTGGTGAAAGTGATTGCATTTTGAATTAATAATTAGACTTAAATATACTTATATTTACAAAAAAAATTGTGCAGTTAATTGTTTTCCTAATAAGCTATCCCATTTTGATTGGGTTTTCTATCTTACCTCATTTTGTCCTCTACGGTTTATCTGATCTTCTTTACGTAACTCTTTACAAAGTATTTGGTTATCGAGCTAAAGTGGTTCGTAAAAATTTAAATCTATGCTTTTCCGATAAAAGCAAAAAGGAACTTCAAGATATTGAACGAGCTTTTTACAAACATTTATGCGACATTTTTGTAGAAATGATCAAAGCTCTCACGGTTTCAAAAAAGCAGGTGCTAAAACGATTTAAATTCAAAAACACAGAATTAGTCAATCAATACCTCAGAAATAACAGAGGTGTTGTTTTGGTTTGTGGACATTATTCAAGCTGGGAAGGAATGCTTTCTATTGGTTATCATATCGAAGGAAAAGGATATGCAGTTTACACTCCCCTTTCTAATAAATACTATGAACGATTGATTGTAAAATCTAGAGAAAAACACCTGATCCACCTAGGATCTCGATACAAGGTTTTGGGTGATGTTCATTTCAACCAAAAAAATAACATCACTTACATTTACGGTTTAGCTGCAGATCAATCTCCCCAACCGAAACCTAAAACTTATTGGAGGTCTTTTATGGGTGTCGAAGTCCCTGTGTTTAATGGTGCCGAACAAATGGCTGTGAAATTTGATTTACCTGTTGTGTTTGCTGACATCAACAGAACAAAAAGAGGTCATTATGAAATCAACATCGATATGATTTCTGAAAAACCAACGGAAACCAAGAAAAATGAAATTACCGATATCTTTACCGAACGATTGGAAGCACAAATTCGGAAAGATCCTACTCAATATTTTTGGACCCACAATCGTTTTAAGCACATGGGTAAAAAACCAAACTAAGAAGTAAAAGACAGCAGCTCTTCTTTGAACCTATTCATCAATTTATCAGCCAGATCCTGTGATGGAGCTTCGGTGTACACTCGGATAATTGGTTCCGTGTTTGATTTTCTCAAATGAACCCATGAATCTTCAAAATCAATTTTTACTCCATCAATGGTATTGGGTTTTTGTGCTTGATATTTTTCTTGAACTTTCTCAAGTAACTTATCGACATTCATTGCTGGCTCTAATTCAATTTTTCCTTTGCTCATAAAATACTCTGGATAGGTTTTTTTGAGATCAGAAACCGAAAGTTTAGATTCACTGATTAAGGAAAGAAAAAAAGCAGTTCCAATCAATGAATCTCTTCCATAATGCAAATATGGATCTATGATTCCTCCGTTACCTTCTCCTCCAATAATGGCATTACAAGCTTTCATTTGTTGAACTACATTAACCTCACCAACAGCGCTGCTGTAATATTTTCCGCCCTGCTTTTCAGTAATGTCTCTTAAAGCCCTTGTTGAAGAAATATTAGAAACGGTGTTTCCTTTTTTCTTAGAAAGCACATAGTCTGCACAGGCTACTAAGGTGTATTCCTCTCCAAACATTTCTCCATTTTCATCCATAAAAGCCAAACGATCTACATCTGGATCTACAACAATCCCAAAATCAGCATTGGTTTCAGTTACTTTTGCTGAGAGAGCTCCTAAATGTTCTTTCAAAGGTTCTGGGTTATGAGGAAATTGCCCGTTAGGTTCACAAAAAAATTCAACAACTTCTACATCAAGAGCTCTGAGTAGCTCAGGAATTGCTATCCCTCCAATGGAATTAACTCCATCTACAACAACTTTAAGCTGTGTTTCTTTAATTTTCTCTACCTCAACCAAAGGGTGGTCTAAAACGGCTTTAATGTGAATATCCAAGCTTGTATTGTCTTGTTTGATAGTCCCCAAATCATCCACCGCTGCAAAATCAAAATTTTCTTCATCAGCAATGGCAAGGATTTTCTCCCCAGCTTCAGCGTTTAAAAACTCACCATTTGCATCCAATAACTTGAGTGCATTCCATTGTTTAGGGTTGTGACTTGCAGTTAAAATAATTCCTCCTTGTGCCTTTAACTTTGGAACCATCATCTCTACAGTAGGCGTTGTGGCTAGGTCTAAATCAATAACATCAATACCCAAGCCAACTAGAGTATTTGAGACCAAAGCTTGAACCATTTTGCCAGAAATTCGGGCGTCACGTCCAATTACAACCGAACATTTTGTAGATTTAGCTTGTGACTTTACATACCCTCCATAGGCTGCTGAAAAGCGAACAACATCAAGTGGAGTTAAATTATCGGTGGGTTTTCCGCCAATTGTTCCTCGAATTCCAGAAATAGATTTGATTAGAGACATGTATTTTTTTTTCAAAGATAATCTAGTTCTAAAAAAAATTCATCTTGTTTTTGAATTAAATAAGGTTGATTTGAAAAAAGAAAACTAGTTTTAGGGAATGAATTACTTAGCGCACATCTATTTATCTGGTGCCAACTGGGAATTAAAATTTGGGAATTTTATTGCCGATTCGGTTCCAGGAAAGCAATTTAATAACTATCCAGAAAAAATTAGAAAAGGAATTTTGTTGCATCGTGCAATAGATGATTTTACAGATAAGCATCCGATTTTTAGAGAGCACACCAAGCTTTTATTTAAAGATTACGGACATTACAGTAGAGTAATTGTTGACATGTATTACGATCATTTTTTAGCCGCACTTTGGTCTCAATACCATTCCCAAAACCTAGAAGATTTTACAATAGAATTTTATGCTCTGATCGACAAAGAATTTGATTTACTTCCCCATAAAATTAAAAGGGCATTCCCATACATGAAAACCCAAAATTGGTTATTACAATACAAAACAATAAGCGGTCTAGAACTCATTTTGGAACAGATGGAAAAACGGACAAAGTTTGATTCGAACCTAAAAAAATCAACCTCTAACCTCAGAGAAGATTACGATGTTTTCAAAAATGGATTTCTTCTATTTTTTGAAGACATACAAATATTTGTATCTTCAAAAATTGAATCTTTCTAACCTAATCGACACATGAGAAATATCCAAAACTTTTTGAAATTATGCTTCTTCATATTAACCCTTATTTTTATTGGCTGTAGAACTTCATCCAAAATAAATGGAGGAGTTGTGTCTGCCATGCCCTATGCCTCTGAGGTAGGTGTTAAAATCCTAAAAAAAGGTGGAAATGCATACGATGCAATGGTAGCTACCAATTTTGCTTTAGCAGTTGTTTATCCCGTTGCAGGAAATATTACTGGTGGAGGTTTCTTTGTTTACCGAAATACAGACGGGAGTACTGGAACACTTGATTACAGAGAACAAGCTCCAGAAAATGCGCACAAAGACATGTATTTGGATGAGTCAGGAAATGTTATTCCAGATAAAAGCACTGTAGGTGGTTTGGCTGTTGGTGTTCCCGGGACCTTAGCTGGAACACTTGAAATTCATAAAAAACTAGGAACTATGCCTCTTGGTGAGTTAATCCAACCCGCTATTGATTTGGCAGAGAACGGGTATGCAGTTACCGAAAAACAGGCACGCAGCTTTAAAAAATACAGAAAACAATTTGTTGAAGTAAATGGTCCCAACACTTTTTATGCACATGAATTTAAAGCTGGCGATATCCTAAAAAATCCAGCACTTGCAAAAGTACTAAGAGAAATAGCAACCAAAGGAATTGAGGGTTTTAATTCTGGTTGGGTTGCCGAAGCCATGGTTTCTGGGGTTCAAAAGTCTGGAGGTATTTTAACTCAAAAAGACTTGGTAAATTACAGACCAAAATGGAGAGATCCTTTAACTTTTTATTACAAAGATTTAAAGGTTATTTCAATGGGACTCCCCTCGAGCGGTGGAATTTGTTTGAATCAAATGATGAAAATGATTGAGCCCTATGACATTCAAGGAATGGGTCATAACACACAAAAAAGCATTCAACTGATGGTTGAGGCAGAAAGAAGATCATATGCTGATCGAAGTGAATTTTTGGGCGACCCTGATTTTGTTGAAGTTCCATTAAATATTTTATTGGATACAGTATACATAAGCAACAAAATGAGCAATTTTGATTGGAACAGGGCAACTCCATCATCAGAAATAAAACCTGGAGATTCTTACTTTTTTGAAAGTGATGAAACGACTCACTTTTCTATTCTTGATGATCAAGGAAATGCAGTTTCTGTTACAACCACACTCAACGGTGCTTACGGTTCAAAAGTTTTTATTGATGAACTGGGGGTGTTTATGAACAATGAAATGGATGATTTTAGCAGTAAACCCGGAGTACCAAATATGTTTGGATTAATTGGTAACCTCGCAAATGCGATTGAATCTAAAAAGCGGATGTTGAGTTCAATGACTCCCACGATTGTTGAAAAAAAGGGTAATTTGTTCCTGATTTTGGGCAGTCCAGGAGGCTCAACCATCATCACCTCTGTGTTCCAAACAATTCTCAATGTTTATGAACATAAATTGCCCATTCAGCGGTCTGTAAATGCCTCTCGGTTTCATCATCAATGGTTACCCGACAGCATAACTTTTGAACCCAATAAATTTGATCCAAATCTTCTCCAAAGCCTAAATGATATTGGGTACAATTCTGAAGAAAAAAAATCTAAGATTATTGGAAAAGTAGATGCCATTTTGGTGGATGATGATGGGATAATAACCTTAGGTGCAGATTATCGAGGAGACGACACAGCTGTAGCCTATTAAATTTCTTTTTATTTTTTGATAAACAGAAAATTTAGTCCAGACTAAAGTTGTATTTTTAACCCTTATTTTTACTATGATGAAAAATACAAATGTGATCGACGTTCAAGGGGCACGTGTTCACAATCTAAAAAATATTGATGTTCGTATTCCTAGAGATCAGCTGGTTGTAATTACGGGGCTTTCTGGGAGTGGAAAATCATCTCTTGCATTTGATACTATTTACGCCGAGGGACAGCGTCGTTACATGGAAACTTTTTCTGCGTATGTTCGCCAATTTTTAGGGAATTTAGAACGTCCAGAAGTAGATAAAATAGATGGACTCTCCCCTGTTATTGCTATTGAACAAAAAACAACATCAAAAAGCCCTCGCTCTACTGTTGGAACGATTACTGAGGTTTATGATTTTTTGAGGCTAATGTTTGCTCGCATCGGAACCGCCTACAGTCATCAAACTCATGAAAAGATGGTTAGCTACACTGATGATCAAATCATGGAGCTCATACAACAAGATTACGCAGAGCTAAGTGTTATCATTTTAGCTCCAATTATTAAATCAAGAAAGGGGCATTATCGAGACCTCTTTGAAAACCTTTCTAGACAGGGGTTTCTTAAGGTAAGAGTTGACGGAGTTATTGTCGAGCTTACTAGCGGGATGAAATTAGATCGATACAAAACACATGACATCGAGTTGGTTATTGATCGTCTCAGAATCAGTGAAAGCATTTCGGGTATCAAGAGACTTCAAGAGTCGCTAATTACGGCAATGTATCAAGGAGGCGATACCCTGTTAATTTTTGATGAAGCTACCCGCAAAGTTCGATATTTCAGTAGAAATTTGATGTGTCCAAGTTCGGGAATTGCTTATCCAAAACCAGAACCCAACACATTCTCATTCAATTCCCCAAAAGGAATGTGTCCAGATTGCAAAGGATTGGGGACTCAGCAAATCGTCAATCGAAATAAAATCATTCCCGATGATTCTCTTTCCATCAAAGCTGGTGGTATCATACCCCTTGGGGCTCAAAAAAAGTCTTGGAGCTTCAAACAGATGGAAGTCATTGCTCAACGATATGATTTTAATTTATCCGATCCCATAAATAAAATTCCTACGGCTGCATTAGAAGTAATTCTAAAAGGTGGCGTCGAGACTTTTTCTGTTGAATCAAAAACTCTTGGAATTACCCGAAATTACAAAATCGATTACGAGGGAATTGAAAACTTCATAAAAAATCAATATGAGGAAGCAAATTCATCCAACATAAAGCGCTGGGCAAAAGACTTTATGGATCAAAACGAATGTATGTCTTGTAAAGGATCTCGTTTGAGAAAAGAGACAAGATTTTTTAAAATCAATGAGCTCAATATTGCAGAGTTAGCATCAATGGATTTGGATGAACTGTATTCTTGGTTCGATGAGTTACCAAAGTTTTTATCGAAAAATGAAATGATTATTGGCGAGGAGATTGTCAAAGAAATTAAAGCAAGGCTTCAATTCTTACTGAATGTAGGCTTGAATTATTTGTCTCTTAATCGATCCTCTAAATCATTATCAGGTGGTGAGGCACAAAGAATACGATTGGCTACCCAGATTGGATCACAGCTTGTTGGGGTGTTGTACATCTTGGACGAGCCCAGTATTGGCTTGCATCAGCGTGACAATGAGCGTTTGATAGAGTCTCTCTTCTCGCTCAGAGATATTGGAAACTCTGTTTTGGTAGTAGAACACGATAAAGACATGATTGTAAAAGCCGATCATGTTATTGATATCGGACCTTTTGCAGGAAAAAATGGTGGCAAAATCATTTACGAGGGCAAGCCAAAAGATATTTTAAATCAAAACTCTCTCACTTCTCAATATTTAACTGGGTTAAAAAAAATTGAAATCCCTAAAAATAGGAGGTCTGGTAACGGTAAATCTCTTGTGCTGTCAAATTGTACAGGAAATAATTTGAAAAATGTTACCCTAACCCTTCCTCTAGGTATGATGGTGGGTATTACAGGTGTTTCGGGAAGTGGAAAATCTTCTCTAATCAATGGGACTTTGTATCCAATCCTGAATGCATATTTTTTTAATGGAGTTAAAAAACCACTAGCTCATAAAAGTATTACTGGGCTGGAATATTTAGACAAAGTTGTTGATGTAAATCAGAGTCCAATTGGCCGAACCCCAAGGAGTAATCCAGCAACTTACACAGGGGTATTTAGTGAAATACGCTCTTTATTCACGCTAACCCCAGAGGCTCAAATCAGAGGATACAAACCCGGTCGTTTTAGTTTTAATGTCAGCGGAGGGAGATGTGAAACTTGTATCGGTGGGGGTATGAAAGTCATTGAAATGAACTTTTTACCCGATGTATTGGTCGAATGTGAATCCTGTCAAGGAAAAAGATTCAATAGAGAAACCCTTGAAATAAGATTCAAAGGCAAATCAATATCGGATGTATTGAATATGACCATTGATCAGGCTTGTACTTTTTTTGAATCCATACCTAAGATTTACAAAAAATTAAAAACATTACAAGATGTTGGTCTAGGCTACGTTGCTCTTGGGCAGTCATCAACAACATTATCAGGAGGAGAGGCTCAAAGAATTAAATTGGCAACTGAATTATCAAAGCGAGATACTGGAAATACCCTCTTTATTTTAGATGAACCTACCACAGGTTTGCATTTTGAAGATATTAGAGTACTTTTAGAAGTATTAAACCACTTGGTTAACAAAGGCAATACCGTTGTGATCATAGAACATAATCTAGATGTGATAAAGCAGGTGGATCATATTATTGACATTGGTTATGAAGGCGGTAAAAACGGAGGTCAGATTATAGCCGAAGGAAGTCCAGAAAAGGTCATCAAAGTAACTGACAGTCATACAGCGCATTATTTAGCAAAAGAAATTAAGTTGATTTAATGAAAAAAATAAAGAACAAAAGTTGGAATACTACCAAAACAAACGACTCTTGGTCTATTTTTAAAATAATGGGAGAATTTGTTCATGCTTATGAAAAAATGGACAGTATTGGACCCTGTATTTCAATTTTTGGATCGGCTAGAACCCAACCCGATCATCCTTTTTATGAACTAGCAACAGCTGTAGCTAACGCAATTGCTACATCAGGTTATGGAATTATTACTGGCGGAGGTCCCGGAATCATGGAGGCGTCAAACAAAGGGGCTCAAGATGTGAATGGAATTTCGGTAGGCCTCAATATTGCACTCCCTTTCGAACAAAGTTCAAACCCATACATTGACAAGGATAAAAACTTGTCCTTTGAGTATTTTTTTATTCGCAAGGTAATGTTTGTAAAATACACTCAAGGTTTTGTTGTATTACCTGGAGGACTTGGAACATTAGACGAGTTGTTCGAATCGATTACACTCATTCAAACAAAGAAAATTAAACGTGTCCCAATTATTCTTGTTGGAACAAAATTTTGGGAAGGACTCGTAGAATGGATAAAATCTGTTTTAATTGAAAATCAGATGATTAGTAAAGAAGATCTCGATTTATTTTCTGTTGTTGATACCCAAGAAGAAGTATTAAATTGTCTAGAAAAATTTCATTCCAAAGGCATTTTTAACCCAAATTTTTAAAGCTTTTGACTTTTTATTGGAAGATTACTTTACTATTCATCCTTTGCCTACCTACTTTGGTTTTAAGCCAAGGATTGGTTGTAAAAAATGATTTTTCAATAAACCTAAAAACAGAAGAAAAAACATTAGAGATTTTTCAAAAAATCCAATTAAAAAACAATACCTCCGAAGCTTTAAATGAGTTTTTTTTTAACGATTGGTCTCATTCTTACAGTTCCTCAAAGTCACCACTAGCACAAAGATTTGCGGAAGAATACGATCGAAGATTTTATTTGGGAATTAAGTCTAAAAGGGGGAAAACATTTGGATTGAAAATTTCAAGTAACGGAAAAGATATAAAATGGGAAAGAGCTGAAGATCAACTAGATATTATCAAGATTAGTTTCATTAAAAATCTTGAAATTGGTGAAAGTGTCGAAATCATACTTCAATACAATTTAGAACTCCCTGATGCTCGTTACACGGGATATGGTAGAATTTCAGAAAATGAATATTTTTTGAAAAACTGTTTTATTCAACTTGCTCCTTACATTGATGGAAAATGGATCAAGAACAGTAATTTAGACCTAGAAGAAACCAGTACATTGCCTTCAGACTTTTCAATGAAATGGAGCATTCCTACCAACTTATTTTTGAATTCTAACCTGACTCAATGGAAAGAGTTAAAAAAGGAAAATCGAAAAACAGTATTCTTATCGGCATTAAAAACTAAGGAAATTCAATTTCATGTCAGTGAACAAAAGCATAAATCATTTATCATAAACGGCCTCATCATTGAAACCGACTTAAAAGAAGTTTTTGATGGTTTGTTGGATCCAACTTCTAGCCTAATTCAAATTGAATCTTTTGTCAGTGAATATCTGGGGAAATATCCTCGAAAAAAAATGCAAATTTCTAAGTATGATTACAAAAAGAGGCCTTTTTACACCCTTTCCTTACTCCCATCCATTTTTTCTCCTTTTTCTGATGAATTCAAATTTGAAATAAAAGCTTTGAGTGTTTACTTGAATCATCATTTAAACGAACAGTTCTTGTTCAATCCCAGAGAAACCTTCTGGTTAACAGGTGGACTTCATACTATGATGATGATGGAATATGTAGACCGCTACTATCCCAATCAAAAATTATTTGGTAAAATCCCTGAACAAAAACTTCTTAGACCTTTTGTGAAAAATTACAGTTTAAGTAGTGCACCTTTTAATCATGGCTATTTGTATTCTACTGAATACATTATCAGAAATAACATTCAGCAAAGTGCCCTTAGTTCAAAGGATAAATTAATAAAATTTAATGAACGAGTTACAACACCCAGTCAGGTTGGCCACGCAATCCGCTATGCTTATCGGTTCTATGGTAAAGAAAAGATTAATCGTACAATTAAAAGTCAAATTGGAGTTATTCAGTCCCAAGATCAATTGATTCAATCTCTAGAAAAAGAACTAAATATTCCATGGTTTTTTGAAGACTATTTGAAAAGTAGAAACTCTATTGATTTAAAAATTAAAAAATTAAAAATAAACACGGATTCTTTAACTCTCCAGGTCAAACAAAAACAAAAAGGCTTAATCCCATTTACAATAGCACAAATAAGACAAGATTCAATAGTTCAATTCCACGATATCAAAGACCCTAAGAAATCACAGGAAATTAAGTTAAAAAACCTTCAATCCGATTATGTTGCGATCAATCCCCGAGTTAAAATACCTGAATTCAATCAATTAAACAATTACAAACGAGTAAGTAAACCCTCTTTTAAACCCTTGAAATTTACATTCATAAAAGATTTTGAGGATGTAAAACGAAACCAAATTTTCTTCAATCCTAGGACTGATTTCAATGCATATGATGGAGTAATTTTGGGTACTAGACTTTCCAATAAATCCCTAGAGCGAAAACCGTTTATTTATGAAATTACGCCCAACTACAGCCTAAAACTTGATGAGATTGTTGGCTCAACCAAATTAACTTATCGAGTTTACAATGAAGACTCCCCTTTTTATTTAGCTCAAATAAAATTTTTTGGAAGTAGTTTTCATTACGATGAAAATCTCAGATATCAAACGCTTATTCCTTCGATTACTTTAGCAAAACGTCCCAGTGATTTGAGATTAAACCAAAGAGAATTTTTTTCATTAAGTCTCGTTCATGTAAATCGAGAATTTGGAGCCAATACTGCTTTAACTCCAAATTACAATATTGGAAGCCTTCGATATTTGTATTCCAATAAAGAAGCCATTCGAGTATTCAGTACAGGGAGTAGTTTTGAATTTTCTGCTCTGTTGGGTAAATTCAGTGTGAATTTAGATTTTCGACATCTTTTTCATGACGGGAGAACATTTTCGTTTCGTTTTTTTGGAGGAAAATTTTTGTGGAACAATACCCAAAATACCACTTATTTTGATTATAGTTTAAATCGTCCCTCCGACTACCTTTTTAATTACAATTATTTAGGGCGAACTGATGCTTCTGGAATTTACAGTCAACAGTTTATTATGTCAGAAGGTGGATTTAAATCCAAATTTGCAAACCCTAATGCAAATGACTTTATTTTAGCTACAAACTTAGGTTTTGGTCTTTGGAAATGGATTGAAGCTTACACAGATTTTGGGATAGCAAAAAACAAAAATATTAAGGCAAAATATTTCTATGACACTGGTTTAAGATTGAATTTAGTGCCTGATTATTTGGAGTTTTATTTCCCAATTCAAAATTCAGAAAATTTTGTGCTCAACGATCAAAATTATTTGACTAATGTAAGGTTTGTGTTGACCGTTGACATCAATAACCTTAAACAACTTTTTACCCGAAAATGGTTCTAGGATATTGTTTTTTAATAAATTGGTAATGGAATAAAAGTATTAAGTCATTCTCCCTAAATTTTTGTAAATTTGCATTGCTAATTTTTTTAAATGTCTCACAAAAACCTTACCGAAGAAACTCTTTCATTTAAAGATTTTAAAGCAGAAATCCTTTCTGATTACAGATTGTTGTGTGTCAGCCGATCCTGCTCTATTCTAGGAAGAAGAGAGGTTATGACAGGAAAGGCAAAGTTTGGGATTTTTGGAGATGGAAAAGAGCTTCCCCAACTGATTCTAAGTAAGTTTTTTAAAAAAGGAGATTTCCGTTCCGGTTATTATCGGGATCAAACCATTCTTATGGAACAAGGTTTTTTGAGTCCTCAAGAAATCTTTGTAGCATTGTACGCACATCCAGATAAAGAAATTGAGCCCATGTCGGGAGGACGTCAAATGGGGGGGCATTTTGTTACAGAAAGCCATAATCCCGATGGATCGTGGAAAAAACTAATGGATCAAAAAAACCACAGCTCCGACATCTCACCCACTGCAGGTCAAATTCCAAGACTAGTAGGTCTAGCTCAAGCTTCAAAAGTTTACAGAGCTTTAGACATAAAAGGAGGTGATCGCTTTTCTGACAAGGGAAATGAAATTGCATGGGGTACCATTGGAAATGCAAGTACCAGTGAAGGTATTTTTCTTGAAGCAATAAATGCTGCTGGGGTGCTACAAATTCCAATGGTAATAAGCGTTTGGGATGATGACTATGGGATATCAGTTCACAACGATCAACAAACTACCAAAGGAAGTATCTCAAAGGCATTGGAAGGATTACAAAGAAATGAAGAAGAAAAAGGCTTTGAAATTTTAACTGTAAAAGGCTGGGATTACACTGCTTTAGTAGAAACCTATCAATATGCCGAAAAACTAGCCAGAAACGAACATGTGCCTGTTTTAATTCATGTTCAAGAGTTAACACAGCCCCTTGGGCACTCAAGTTCAGGATCACACCAGCGATACAAATCCAAAGATCGATTGAATTGGGAAAAAGAATTCGATTGCAACCTTAAAACACGGAATTGGATTCTAAGTAATGGTTTTGCTAACGAAGAAGAACTCCAAAACATTGAAGAAAGTTGTAATAAAGAAGTGCGACAAGCTAAAATTGATGCGTGGAATGCTTATCAAAAACCTATAATAAAAGAAAAGAAAGAACTGCAAACACTTATTGACAAAGCAATATCAGCTACAAATAAAGATTCTAATTTTCAAATCATTTCTTCTCAGATCAAACAAATTGAAGAACCTACTTACAAAGACTTGCTGCATAATTCTCGTAAGGCTTTACGTATTTTAACTCAATTCAATCATCCCATTAAAGATGAAATCAGAACCTGGAAAGAGCAACTAACCAAGCGACTCAACCCAAAATTCAGCTCTCATCTTTACAGTGAATCTAAATACCGTTTAGAAAAAGTTGCTCCAGTAGCTGTAGAATATTCTAAAGAGGCAGAATTTGTAGATGGTAGAATAATTATTCGGGACAATTTTGATGCATTACTTGAAAATAACGACAAGCTCCTAATTTTTGGAGAAGATGTAGGGGTTATTGGAGATGTAAATCAAGGTTTAGAAGGGATGCAATCCAAATACGGAGCTGTCCGAATTGCTGATACTGGAATTAGAGAGACGACTATTATGGGACAAGGGATTGGAATGGCACTCAGAGGCTTACGTCCTATCGCAGAAATTCAATATTTAGATTACGTACTCTATTGCTTACAAACCTTAAGTGATGATTTAGCCACTTATCATTACAGAACTGTTGGTAAACAATCTGTTCCGTTGATCATTCGTACCCGTGGGCATCGTTTAGAAGGTATTTGGCATAGTGGATCACCCATGGGAGGCTTAGTAAGCTTGTTGAGAGGTGTAAACGTTGCTGTCCCCAGAAATATGACTCAAGCTGCAGGCATGTACAACACCTTACTTGAAGGAGATGAACCAGCAATTGTTGTTGAATCATTGAATGGATACAGATTAAAAGAAAAAAAACCTTCTAACCTTGGAGAATTCAGAATACCTCTTGGAAAAGCAGAAGTTCTGAAAGAAGGTTCAGATATTACATTGGTTTCTTACGGATCTACTCTAAGAATGGTTGAGGCAGTAGCCAAAGAATTGATTCAATACGACATTGAAGCGGAAGTAATAGATATTCAAACTTTATTGCCTTTCGATTTAGATAAGGACATCTTGAAAAGCGTAAAAAAAACAAATCGTTTATTGATTATTGATGAAGATGTACCGGGTGGAGCTAGTGCATACATTTTACAGCAATTAATTGATGTTCAAGACATTTACCCCTCACTAGACAGCAGCCCCCAAACACTAACTGCAAAAGCTCATCGCCCAGCCTATGGCAGTGATGGAGACTATTTTTCTAAGCCCTCGGAAGACGATATCTTTGAAAAAGTTTATGGGATTATGCATGAATCTAACCCAGCAGCGTTCCCAAAAATCTAACTCGTAACGATTTTAATAATTAATTCTTTCAAAAGTTCCTCAGCAGAAATATTTTGCGCCCCTACTCCTTTACTTTTTAAATCTGTTTCTTTGATATGACCAATTATTTGGGCAATTTGCTTCATCGAATAAAAACGGGCAGCTGCCTGTCTGCTTTAAGTGATCCTCCATGAGAAGATACACATGCGGTCGTTCTGTTTTTTGCAAGTGCATTGTAAAAGGAGATGGTAAATACCAAAACATTGCCGCAGCATCTT
>PAOB01000051.1 GCA_002708445.1 Candidatus Arcticimaribacter sp. | reverse complement strand
TCTATTGAATACTTTGAAATCGATACTGAAAACTTAATTGTGCAAGACAACCAAAAAATTGGAACAACTGCAATTGATGCAAGTGCTCCATATGTAAACTTTGGAAGTGTAAGCAATAAAGGGGTTGACTTCTTAATTTCTTATGCAGACGAATCTTCAAGTGGATTAAGCTATGAAGCATCTTTTAACTTATCAAGTTATAAAAACGAAGTTACTGCTTTAGTAAATGAATCACCAACTGCAGGATATTCTGGTTACAGAGGAGGAGCTGTTACTCGTACTCAGGTTGGGCAACCTATTTCTTCTTTTTATGGAAGAAGAGTTACAGGTCTTGACACTAATGGACGTTTTACGTACGCTGAAGTTGATGGTACACCTGGAATTACTGACGGAGATAGAGATTTTATTGGTTCTCCACACCCAGATTTCACATGGGGATTGAACCTTAACTTAGGTTATAAAAACTTTGATCTTTCTGCATTCTTCAATGGATCTCAAGGGAATGATATTTACAACTATTCTAAGATTTATTCAGACTTCCCGACATTCTTTAACGGAAACAGAAGTGTACGTGTTTTGAATGCTGGAACAGGAATACAACCCGCACTTAGTGAGTCAATTTCTAACTCTGAAACTCAACCAAATTCATTTTTTGTTGAAGATGGATCCTTTATTCGTTTGAAAACACTTCAATTAGGATACACATTCGATGATGCTATTATACAAAAAGCAGGTTTAAGCGGTTTACGTATTTACGTATCAGGCGCAAACTTGTTTACAATAACTGACTACGACGGTTTGGATCCGGAAGTTGTTGGAAGAGGAGCTCAAACAATTGGAGTTGACGAGGGTATCTATCCTCAAGCTAGGATTACAACCGTAGGACTTAACATAAACTTTTAATTAATTAAACATGAAAAAAATAACAATAACTTTATTAAGTATAATTTTTCTCAGCATAGGATGTTCAGAAGAATTTACTGATATCAATCCGATTGGAGCTCTTAGTGACTCTCAATTGGGTAATGCACAAGGTGTAGATTTATTACTAACAGGAGCTTATTCTGTACTTGATGGAATACGTCAAAATTCCCAAGGTAATGAATGGGGACGTAGCGCGGACAACTGGGTAATGGATGTTGTTTCGGATGACGCTCACAAAGGTAGTACTGATTCGGATCAAGCAGACTTATTTGAATTGGAGTTGTACAACTGGCAAACTGCCAATGGTTATTTTCTAGCTCGTTGGTCAGTTTTATTTGCAGGAGTACAAAGAGCTAATGCAGTTATTAAATTAATTAACAGCATTGACGATACAGGCGCTACTTTGGTTAGTGAAAGAGCTCAAGCAATGTTTTTAAGAGGACACTTCCATTTTGAATTGAAAAAAACTTTTGGAGTTTTCCCTTTAATTTCTGATCAGAATGTTGTAGATATTGAATATAATCAGCCAAATGCAACTGAAGACGCACTTTGGGCATCAATTGAATCAGACTTTACTTATGCAAAAGATAATTTACCAAGTTCTAGAACTGGTAATTATACACAACCAGGTCGTCCACTTTCTTGGGCAGCTCAAGCATTTTTAGGGAAAGCACAGTTATATCAAGACAAATGGGCTGATGCAAAAGCAAATTTAGATGCAGTAGTTTCAAGTGGAGCTTATGGTCTTCATCCTAATCTTGTGGACAACTTTAAGGCTGCAACAGAAAACGGAGCTGAAGCGATCTTTGCAATTCAGTACTCTGCAGACGACGCACAGTCTATGCAAGGAAACGCTACAGGAGCATTAAACTACCCTGGAGGTGGACCATTCGGTTCTTGTTGTGGTTTTTATCAACCAACACAAGATCTAGTTGACGCTTATCAAACTGATGCAAATGGTTTACCACTCCTTGATACTTTTCAAAACAGTCACGTTAAAAACGACGCCAATCCTAATACAGAAAGCTCTGAGCCTTTTACTACTGAAACAGGTACTCTAGATCCTCGTTTAGACTTTACTGTTGGAAGACGTGGAATAGACTATAATGGATATGGCCCCCATATAGGTAAAGATTGGATTCGTGCATCTTTTGCTGATATTTCTGGACCTTATTTGCCTAAGAAAAATGTTTACACCAATGGTGATGCTGCCAACATTGGTTCAGGTGGCTGGGGACAACAGCTTTCAGGAATCAATTATCACATTATGCGTTATGCAGATGTAATTTTAATGGCTGCTGAAGCGAATGTTGAAACAGGAAATCTTGAAACAGAAAGAGGCCAAGTTAATTTAATTCGTGGGCGAGCTCAATCAATGGCTACTGTGAAAGATGCTACTGGTGCTGATGCTGCTAACTATCTAATCGGATTATGGAATGATTCTTGGACTGATCAAGCTGTTGCAAGAAAAGCGGTTCGTTTCGAGCGTCGTTTAGAGCTTGCAATGGAGGGTCATCGCACTTTTGATCTCAGAAGATGGGGGAATGCTGAACAGGTAATCAATGCATACATTGCTGTGGAATCTGAAACAATTGTTCCTTTCGGAAAAGGACAGGTTTATCAGTCTAAGCACAATCGTTTCCCAATTCCTTTATCGGCTATTGATGGAAGTGGTGGTGTAATCACACAGAACCCTGGCTTCTAAATTTTAAAACTATTTGATTTAGACTAAAAAATCTAATTAATTAGTATCAAAACAAGGCCCTATTTTAAATAGGGCTTTTGTTTTTTTCAAATACTTACACTATGCGCATTTATTTTGGATTATTATTTTTACTACTCGTTTTTATTCGATGTGGTAAGAATACTAATATGGGACTCGTTAATTCTGAAGATTCCCAAGTTTTCTTCAACAATAAGGTAACCGAATCTGATTCCCTCAACATATTGATTTATGAATACATGTACAATGGAGGAGGAGTTGCATTAGCCGATTTTAATAACGATGGATTAGAAGATATTTATTTCACAGGAAATGTGGTTGATAATGCACTTTATCTAAATAAGGGAGGTTTAAAATTTGAGGACATAACTCAAAAAGCAAACGCAAGCTGTTCGGGCTACTGGTCTATGGGAGTTTCCGTAATAGATATTAATAACGACGGTTGGTTAGATATGCATATTGCCGTTTCGGGTAAGGGTTTAGCAACTCAACGAAAGAACATACTTCTTGAAAATCAAGGATTGGACTCAGAGGGTATCCCTCAGTTTGTAAACAAGGCAGAAGCTTATGGTTTGGATTATGATGGATTCTCGATAAACAGCTATTTTTTTGATTACAACAAAGACGGTCTAATGGATATGTTTTTAATCAATAATCATTTTACCAATAGAGGAGATGTATTGAGTAAAAGGAATTTTCAAAAAAATAAAGACCGCAATAACTTAAATATACTTTACAAAAATGTTGATGGCTCGCATTTTGTTGATGTTACCGAAGAGAGTGGCATACTAAACGATGCTTTTTCTTTGTCAGCTAATATTTTTGATGTCAATGATGACGGATGGCAGGATATTTTTGTAAGCAACGATTTTGTGACCAGCAGTGCCCTGTACATCAACCAACAAGACGGAACTTTTAAAGAAGGTATCGACAGCTATTTTAAGCATCAGAGCTTTAGTTCTATGGGAGTTGATGTGGCAGATTTTAACAATGATGGACAGGAAGATCTGATAACATTAGATATGCTTCCGAGAACATCAAGTAGAACCAAACAAATGTTTTCGAAAACTAATTTTTTGTTCTACGACTTACTGGACATGTACAAAGAAAAACCACAGTACATGAGGAATTGCCTTTATGTAAATCAAGAAAATACTTTTCATGAAATAAGCCAATTAGCAAACGTTAGTAGCACCGATTGGAGTTGGTCACCGCTTCTAGCTGACTTTGATGACGATGGTAATAAAGACCTTTACATCACCAATGGATTCCCTCGTGATTTAACAGACTTAGACTTCATAAATTATCGTGGAAGCTACGAAAGTATTTTAGCAACAAATCAGGACTTTTTGGATATGATTCCAAGGGTCAAACTTTCTAATGTGATGTTTCAAAATTCAAAAAGAAATGAATTTGAAGATCAAACCGAGCTCTGGGGAATGGATTATGATTCATACTCTTATGGTCAGGCTCTTGCCGATCTGGATCAAGACGGAGATTTAGATATTGTTGTGAATAACCTAAACGATACAGCCTTTATTTTTGAAAATAAATTTTCAGAAAACAATTTTTTAAATGTAAAACTAAAAGGACCTGATAATAACACACAAGCGTTGCACACTCGTGTAAAGGTGTATCATCAAGGAACCTTTCAGAAAGAAAAAATAAATCCTTACCGAGGGTATCTTTCATCTACAGGAACTACCCTTCATTTTGGATTAGGAAAAAAGAATTCGATAGATTCATTAAAAATTTATTGGAGTGACAAAGAAAGCAGTATGCTCTATGATTTATCAATTAATACACTCCTCGAAATTGATTATAATACTATTGCAAAACAGCAAACAAATAAACTAATACCAAATACACAGCTTTTTAGAGAGACATCAACTTTAACAGGCTTAGATTTTGAACACAAAGAAAATAAGAGTTATGACTTCTTTACAGATGAGTTACAACAACGAATTTACAGTAATGAAGGCCCAGCAATAGCTGTTGGGGATATCAATGGTAATGGACGTAAAGATGTAGTTTTAGGTGGAGCTAAAGGACAACAAAGTGTTTTGTTTAGTCAAACTGAAAAAGAATTTGAAAAAATTAAATTCGATTTTATCGATCCTCAAAAAGAGGTAGTTGCTTTATCTCTTTTTGATGCAGATCAAGACCAAGATCTGGATCTCTACATAGGATACGGTCACAATGGGGCAAATAATCCTGAAATTCTTCAAGATGAATTGATGCTCAATGACGGTAAAGGTAACTTCACTATTGATAAAGAGGCTCTACCAAATTTTACAGAAGCTACATCAAAAGTACTTCCGTTTGATGTTGATGGCGATCAAGATTTAGATTTGCTAGTAACTGCTAGAGTCAGACCTTACAATTACCCCGAATCTCCACAGACAATTTTATTGATCAATAATAAGGGGGTTTTTGAGAATAAAACAGATCAATTTTTACCTAAAGAAGGATATCTGGGAATGATAACCGATGCAGAATTAATTGATCTTGATAAGGATGGGATAAATGATTTAGTTTTATCTACCGAATGGGGTGGTATTCAAGCTTTAATCAATAAAAAAGATCACTTTATTGAATCTGAAACTTATTTTCCGAAAAAAAATAATGGAGCATGGAATTCAATTACAATATCTGATTTAGATGATGATGGGGATTTGGATTTGATTGTTGGGAATCAAGGTTGGAATAATCCCTATGCAATTTCAAAAGAGGAGCCTATGCTGATGAAGTTTGCAGATTTTACAGGAAATGGTAAAAACGAACCTTTGATATTTGCACCAGAAAATGGAACGTACTCACCCATTCATCTGCGCAATAATTTTCTAAACCAATTACAGTACAAAAAGAGGGATTTCAAAAATTATCAATTGTATGCAAATGCATCAATGGAAGATATTTTGACCCCAGAAGAGTTGGAAAAAGCAACAACTCTTGAGATTCATAGCTACAGCTCATCAATCTTTGAAAATAAAGGAAACTTTTTTGTTCAACATGAATTACCTGTAGAGGCACAATTTTCACCAATTTTTGATGCCGAAGTTTTAGTTGAAGATTCACAACAAGGAACAAAGAAGATACTGCTTGTAGGAAATGACAATGCTTTTGAAGTATTTACGGGTCCAAAGAATGCTAGTGAAGGGGTTGTAATTACTATTGATTCTCAGTTAAAAATGAATGTACTCGATCAAAAGACAACTGGATTTAAAGTTCCCTTTTCAGGAAAGCATATCGAACAGCTAAAGGTGTCCCACAGAAATTTAATCTTAATCACCCAGAATAATCAAAAATTATTAACTTACGCCCAAAACTAATGCATCATTTTTTATGAACAGGCGAAAATTTATAACAGGAACATTAACCCTTGGAACAGGTTTAACATTTATGAATCCTATTCAAGCTTCGGGTTTATTTACAAACAGTATTTCAAGGCCAACCCTACAAATATCACTCGCTCAATGGTCGTTGCATCGCAAATTGCAGAGCGGGAAAATGAATCATTTAGAATTTGCTAAAAAATCTCAAAGTTTTGGTTGTGTAGGTTTAGAATATGTAAATGTATTTTTCAAGGACAAAGCCAAAGACAAGACTTTTTTGAAAGAAATGAATACCCGAGCCGAAGATCATCAACAGCAAAATGTTTTGATCATGATTGATGGGGAAGGATTTATGGCAGATAAAGATTCCAAGAAAAGAATGAAAGCTGTAGAAAATCATTACAAGTGGGTAGAAGCTGCACATACTCTGGGGTGTCACGCAATTCGGGTTAATTTAGCTGGTCAAGAAGACAAAACTGAAGCTCAAAAGGCAGGGGTTGATTCTTTAAATCGTTTAGCTGAATTTGCTAAACCTCATGACATCAACATTTTGGTTGAAAACCACAACGGTTTGTCCTCTGATTGTCGTTGGTTGTCTGATGTAATGCAAAATGTAAAATACCAGAATATTGGTACATTACCAGATTTCGGAAACTTTTGTGTCAAACGAGGAGAGGATGGAAGTTGTCTCAGAGAATATGATAAGTACCAAGGGATATCAGAATTGATGCCTTTTGCAAAAGCTTTGAGTGCAAAATCTTACGAATTTGATGCTGATGGCAACGAAACAAAAGCCGATTTTTACAAAATGCTTACGATTGCAAGAGAAAACGATTATTCTGGATATGTAGGAATTGAATTTGAAGGTAATGCAATTTCCGAGGAGGAAGGAATCATAAAAACAAAAAACCTCCTAGATAAAGTAATTTCTAAAATATACTAATCCCAGAAGACAACCCCTTACCTCAATGAAGAATTTCAAACATCTAATCGCTGCGTTGTGCACTCTAACTTTTGTTCATTGTGAAAAGCCAATCGAAACTCATCTGGAATCTTTCCCATTGATTCCCATAGCGTCTACCATGAAAGAAACAGGAAATGCTTTTTTCATTAAATCGAAAACTATTTTGTATTTCGACGAGCAAGATGCATCGCTTAAAAGAAGTGCAACTCAATTAAAAAAAATCTGGGAGGCTCGTTCAAAACAAGAAATTTCTTTTAATGAAGGAATTCCTTTCATGCACTCAAAGATTGAACTGATCAAAAAAGATTTTGAGTCTGATGAAGCCTATGAAATCAAAATTTTAAAAAAGAAAATACAAATCAGCTCTTCAAATGAAGTTGGCTTTTTCAGAGCTTTTACAACCATAGATCAATTGCTTCGTTTTCAAAACCTCTCAAACCAAAATCACCTTCCTACAGGCGAAATCAGTGATATGCCTAAATATGGCTATCGTGGAGCAATGCTTGATGTTGCTCGTCATTTTTTCACTTTAGAAGAGGTTAAAAAATACATTGACCTTTTGGCTTTGTACAAGATCAATAAGCTTCATTTACACTTATCTGACGATCAAGGTTGGAGAATAGAAATCAAATCATGGCCCAATTTGACAAATTATGGAGGTAGTACGGAAGTAGGTGGAGGCCCTGGAGGTTTTTACTCCCAAGAGGAATACAAAGAATTGGTTTCTTACGCTCAAGAACGTTTCATAACCATTATCCCAGAAATTGATCTTCCTGGTCATACCAATGCGGCTTTGGCCTCTTATCCAGAGCTCAATTGTAACGGTAAAAGCCCTGAACTGTACACTGGGATTGAGGTTGGCTTTAGTACCTTGTGTGCGGATAAAGAAATATCATTTCAGTTTTTGGATGATGTAATTCGGGAAATTTCAGAAATCACACCTGGTCCTTATTTTCACTTAGGAGGAGATGAATCCCATGTAACTACAGAAAAAGACTATATCACTTTTATTAACAGAACCCAAGATATGGTTTTCAAATATGGAAAAATAGTAATGGGTTGGGATGAAATTCAAAATGCTGACCTAAAACCCAATAGCGTTGCTCAATACTGGGCGGATGCCAAAAATGCCAAAGCAGCAATCAAAAAGAATGCAAAAATTTTAATGTCTCCAGCTCAATACGCATACTTGGATATGCAATATGATAGTCTATCACCATTTGGTCTGCATTGGGCATCTTACATCAACATTAAAAAAGCATACGATTGGATTCCTGATCAATTGGTTGATGGGATAGAAGAGGAAAATATCATCGGAATTGAAGCTCCCCTCTGGAGTGAAACCATATCCAATTTTGAAGAATTATCTTATTTGGCCTTTCCTAGACTTTTGGGATACGCTGAGATTGGCTGGTCCAAAACCGATCAAAGAAATTGGGAAGAGTATCAAAACAGACTCATAGAACACGGAGTTTTGCTCGATTCACTATCAATAAATTACTATCGCTCTCCCAAAGTACCCTGGAAAGAACAGCGACAAAACTAAATACATTTTCTTGTAACCAATAACACAATATTAATTTTAAAAAAAGTTCATCGTACACGATGAACTTTTTTTTGTTTCAAGCCATAGGCTCGATTGTTTTTTTTCTTTCTTTTTATTTCAGTCCAAATATTGGATTTTTAGGTTTTTCATTCATTCAATTGAGCGCTGAATTTTTCATCAAATTTAAACTTTTCTATTCAAATAAATGATGGCGATTCACTTAAAATCTCTAGTATTGGTTCAGAATCACAAATGAATGAATCCCACGGTTTAAAAGTTATTTAATGAGTTGTGATCAGTTAAAAATATATTGTTTGAAAGCTTCCATAGCCTCGTATTCGGCCATTCCTAGTTGATTGTAGATAGAAGCTGTTGTCTGATTCCTTTGCTCGGCACGAACCCAAAATTCTCTATTATCTTTTCCCTGAAACATTACTTTGTCTTTCTGGGATTGATGGAAAAGAATCGCATTGCGTTTTTGAATTACCTGATCAGGACTTAATGGTACAGTCATTTCAATGTCTTCAATATTCCATTCTTGCCATGCTCCTCGATAAAGCCATACCCTACAGTGGTTCATGTAGGTTTCTGATTTTATGTCCTCGAGAACTTTAAAAATGATATTTAAACAAGTTCGATGGGTACCGTGTGGGTCTGCTAAATCACCAGCTGCAAAAACCTGATGAGGCTTTATTTTTTCAATTAAATCCAGCGTAATTTGGTAGTCTTGAGCACTGGGTTCATTTTTTATGATTCTTCCAGTTTCATAAAAAGGCAGATTTAAGAAGTGTAATTGATCTACTGGAAGTTCAAGAAACCGGGCTGCAGCAATGCACTCACTCCTTCTTACAGCACCTTTGATGTTGAGAACCTCACGAGATGTTGAACCGTCATTTTTATTAAACTCTTTTTTTAATGCAGAAAAGTCTACAGTATTATTTGAGTTTTTGAGAAAAGAATTCTCAGCTACTTCAATAAATTTTAGAGCTTCTTCATCGGTTACGGCAATATTTCCCGAAGTTTGATAGGCAACATGAACCTCGTGTCCTTGGTCAATTAGTCGAGCAAAAGTACCTCCCATTGAAATAACGTCATCATCGGGATGCGGGCTAAAAATAAGTACTCTTTTCTTTGCAGGATTTGCTCTTTCTGGGCGGTAAGTATCATCGTGATTGGGCTTTCCACCTGGCCATCCCGTTATGGTGTGTTGGAGTTGATTGAACATCCAAATGTTCAATTCATAGGGTTGCCCTTGAGAGGCTATTAAACTGGACAAACCATGCTCATTGTAATCGCGATTGGTCAGCTTAAGAATTGATTTTTGAGTTTGGCTGCTCAGCCAAACAATAGCCTTCTTGATTAGAGTCTCAGTCCAATCACATTCTTTTACAAGCCATGGAGTTTTGTGCTTAGTTAATTCTGCACTGGCTTCTTCATCGGTAACAAAAGTACAATTACCGTGATTTTGTAAAAAAGATGCCGGGTAAATACTCGTAATTTCTTTTTCAATGGTTTGAGCAATTACACTGGCTTTTTTATGTCCCCAACCCAACAAAATAATTCTTTTTGCCTTGAGTATGGATCCAATTCCCATGGTTATGGCTTTGGTTGGCACCAAGTTAAGACCATTGAAATCTTCAGCTGCATCTTCACGAGTAATTGGGTCAAGAGCAATAATCCGAGTTAAAGAATTGATGTGAGACCCAGGTTCATTAAATCCAATATGAGCTGTTCTACCAATTCCCAGTAATTGAAAATCGATTCCTCCAAATGACTCAATTTTTGCTTCGTAGGCATTGCAAAATGCGGTTACTTCAGATTCTTGAATATCTCCATCTGGGATAAAAATATTTTCTTTTAAAATGTCAATATGATCAAACAAATGATTGTTCATAAAGCTGTGGTAACTTTGTTTATCATATTTTTTAATCCCAAAATACTCGTCAAGATTGAAAGAAACAACTTTTTTAAAACTTAGACCTTCCTCTTTGTGAAGTCGAACAAGTTCTTTGTAAACACCAATTGGAGAAGAACCAGTTGCAAGCCCCAAAACATAATGATCAGCGGTGCAACTCCGAATTGAATCAGCAATTTCATTTGCAACTAATTTGGAAGCTTCTTCTGTGTTCTTAAAAGTAAGGTTGTGAATTTTTTCAAAACGAGATTCTTCGTTTCTCCCGGGTAGCTTAAAACTTAAATCAGTTGATTGCATTAAATATCAGTTGTTTTTGTGGTTTTATTAATAATAAATGGAAGTTATGAGACGGTAGGCAATGTAAATCGCTGTAATGGACCATATCCACCATCTGTTTTTTAAATACCATTCCATAAGTTTTTCTATTTTACGTGGCTTTATTTTAAATGAAAAGCTTCTTTAGATTTTGAGAGTGCTTTATTGATTTGCTACAAAGAACAACACATATCCATACCGCAACATTGTGGAGACTTTATCTTACCCTCACACTTAGGACATTTAGATATTTGGACAAAGCTACCGTCCTCCAATTGAAGAGTTCCATTTACAAGGGGTTCAGTACAACTAGCACAACTTGCATTAACAGCCATACCACATTTTTCACATCTGTAAGTTTCCATAAAAACTTGTTTTTTAAATTCGTTCTTTTATTTCGATCACGATCAACAATGCAATACAAAATAAAAATGTTACTACAGCAATTCCTCCTACTCCCATAATTTTTTAACTTTTTTGTCTTCCAAATATATGAAAGTATGACCTATTATTTCGAGTATATTTCTAGAATATGACCTAAATCTATTATTTTAATATTATGAATAAAAACAAGTCTAACAATAAGATGTGTTTATTATTGCTCACACAATTTTATGAGGTTATTTTTTTGATAATATCAACAACCAATAGTTGTTTTTTGCAACCAATTATGTATTTTTAAGAATTATTAATCAAATAAAATAAGGATGAAAAAAATATTTTTCAGTTTTTTAGTGCTATTTAGTGTGAGTTTATCTTTTGCTCAAGTGTATCAAGTTTTCTCTATGCATATGGTTCGTGTTGAAGGAGACCTCGAGGCTTTTGAGAAAGTTCAATCCATCTACATGCAAAAAGTTGCTCAAAATGCAGTTGAAAATGGCGATATCGCCTTTTGGGCATTTTTAAAAAGAGTAACGATGGATAACATTGATAACGAAGAAAGAATGAATTATTTGTTTGTTCAGTCAAATAATGGGATTGATGAACTTTTCAGTGAAAAAAATTCTTGGTGGAATAACGCATCTAAAGTTTTAAGTAAAAGTGAACAAGCCAAGGTGGAAGAATTATCAAAAGGTTTCAAATGGACAAAAGATGCGCGTTTGGTTTTTCAAGATGAAGTAAGTATTGCAAAAGGTCTTGGTAAAATAATTCAATTTAATTTTGCTCGACCCAAAGATTTAAATGGGTTTATTGCTGAAAATCAAAGTTTATGGAAAAACCATTTCGATTCAAACATGGAAAAAATGGGTATGGTTAACTGGGGGGTTGGAAGAAAACTCGCTCCTCTGAATTCAAAATGGTCTACTGCAGTTACATGGGATATGTTTAACAGTTTAGAAGAACTTATGAAATACAGAGCCAATGCTACTTTAGACCCAATGGTAGCTGAACAATCAAAAATGGCAACTATTAATCCCGAAGGGTTTACTGCTCAACCAATCTTTCAACCGATTGTTTTTGCTGTAAAAGAATAGCTCAACAAAAATTAATTTTAAAACCCTCTAAATATCTTTAGGGGGTTTTTATTTTCACCTATTTAAAATGTTTGATTAAAAATCAATTACTTCCCAATACAGAAGTTTTCAAAAATATTCCCTAACAATTCGTCATTGGTCACCTCTCCAGTGATTTCTCCCAAGTGATACAAAGCTTGTCTGAGGTCAATAGCTAGAAGATCACCACTCAAACCATTTCGCAAACCGTTTTGAATGGCAAGAACCTCTTTTTGAGCGGAACTAAGAGCACCATAATGCCTTGAGTTTGTTATTATGCTTTGGTTTTGTGTTGGATTTAATTGAAAATGCTCAGTCAAATAAAAAATAAGCTGATCAATATTAGAATTCATTTTGGCGCTGATTAATAGAACAGGATAACCCTCAATTGTCTCAGGAAAACTAAGGCCTTCAATTTGATCCTCTTTATTAAAAACTACGAGTAGTTTCTTCTCGGGGTACTGCTTTTTGAATTTTTGTAAATCCTTCAACAAGGAACTTTTGTTTTTCTGATAGTCTTTGGAGTCAACTAAATTCAGAACAAAAGCTGCAAGTTCAATTTTATCAAAAGTTTTTTTAATTCCAATTTGTTCAATCGTGTCTTGGGTATCTCGAATACCCGCTGTGTCAATAAATCGAAAGCAAATTCCATCGAGGGTAATCTCATCTTCAATACTGTCTCTTGTAGTTCCAGCAATATCACTTATGATGGCTTTATCTTCATTGAGTAAACAATTCAAAAGGGTAGATTTCCCTACATTAGGAGGACCCACAATTGCAATAGGAACTCCTTTTTTAATAACATTACCCATTGCAAAGGAATCGAGCAACTGTTTGAGAACAGATTGGATTTTAAAAATCAAGTTTTCCAATTCTTTTCGATCGGCAAAAGCTACATCTTCTTCTGCAAAATCCAATTCCAATTCAATCAAAGAAGCAAAGTTTAATAGTTCTTGTCTCAAATTTTTTATTTCATTGCTAAATCCACCACGCATTTGTTGCATTGCCAGTTGATGACTAGCTTCATTTTCTGATGAAATTAAATCTGCAACTGCCTCTGCCTGAGATAAATCCATTTTACCATTCATAAATGCTCGTAAAGTGAATTCCCCAGCTTTTGCAGTAATTGCCCCTTTGTCGATCAAAATTTTTATGATCTGTTGTTGAATGTAGGGACTTCCATGGCAAGAGATTTCGACCACATCTTCTCCAGTGTAAGAGTTTGGGTTTTTGAAAACACTGACCAAAACTTCATCAATTATGCTTTTACCATCCCTAATTTCACCCAAATGAACGGTATGGCTTTTTTGAAAAATTAATTTTTCCCCCGAACGTGTTTTAAACACTTGATCAGTCAGGCTAATTGCCTTCGAACCAGAAAGACGGATAAGGGCTATTGCTCCCGTTCCAGAAGCCGTAGAAAGGGCTACTATTGTTCCTTCACTTATCATACTGCAAACTTAAGCATTAATAAGATAAACCTGGGATTTCTAGATTTCAATTGTTGTGTT
>PAOB01000050.1 GCA_002708445.1 Candidatus Arcticimaribacter sp. | reverse complement strand
GAGCTCCATATTCAAAATTAGAGCTCGCCGAATGCCCATTCTTAATGGCATCTATCCAGTCTCTGTAATGCCCATTGGAACGAACAATTGAAGGATTGGGAGGCGTATATGATTTTTCTAAACTCTCAGGGAACAACTTGGGGGCTCGGTTGCCACCTTCGTTAACCAATATTCCTTTATCTCCCAAAAACATGGTGCCTCTATTAGGCCAGCTATACCCTTGAGGCAATGCTTCATGAAGTTCCGGTCGTAGACCACCAGAATACCAAGTAAGATTAATGGGTGATTGGTTGCCTTTTCCTTTAAAATTGTAGTAACCAATTTCACCATAAGGAGCTATTTCTGAGTCATTGTAACCTGCAGGTATAAGCTCAACGGATTCAGGTGCTTCCAAGTCGTATGCCCAAACTGCAGCATCCATATCGTGGCAACCAAAGTCGCCCATGGCACCACAACCAAAGGCCCAGAAATCACGCCATGTAACTGGGGTGTAGGCTTTATGGTAATCTCTGACTTCGCGCGGCCCCAGCCATAGGTCCCAATTAAAGTTATTTGGTAATTTTGAGGTTCCCTTAGGTAGTCCTTGAAGGGTAGGGTTCCATCTGGAGACAGGCACCCAGGCATGTATATCTTTTACTTTTCCAATAGCACCATCTCTAAGGTACTCAACAGTTTCTCTTATACCATCGGTACTATGTCCACCATTACCCATTTGAGTTGCAAGACCAGTTTCTTTGGCAACACGCTGTACTTCTCTAGCTTCCCATATATTATGGGTTAGTGGCTTTTCACAATAGACATGCTTCCCTGCTCTCATAGATAATAGGGAAACATAGGCATGCGTATGATCAGGGGTAGAGCAAATAATAGCGTCAATTGATTTTTCCTTTTCCAGCATTTTGCGAAAATCCAAATACTCCTTCACATTTTCATGAGGCCTTTCACCTTCTATCATTTGCTTTACAGGTCCACGGCCAGCTGTTGTTTTATAATAGAAACGTTGTAAATCCCAAAATTCTGCAGGGTCAGCAATGGCAACTACTTTGACATCTTTATGTTTCAATAATGCAGCTGTATTTTCTTTTCCTTTTCCTCCTGCACCAACAATGCCTACAGTTACTTTATCGCTTGGAGCTACAAAACCTTTTCCACCCAATACATGACGAGGTACAAACATGATTCCGGAGACGGAAAGCGATGCTCCTTTTATGAAATTCCTTCTTGTAAATTCTGATTTGGCTGATTTTTTCATAGAGCTTAAAGGAGTTATTTTTTTTTGAAAAATACTTTTGTTCCAAAAATAATTAAGAGCAAAATTAAAATACTGTTAAAGTAATCAGGATAATTAGAGTCGCCCCAAAAATTAGTAAAAAATTCAATAAAGAAGTTCGCTATAATTATAGCAAAAGTTGTGAACATCAAAATTTTATAATTCACTTTATATATTTTATTTAACATTTAATTATATCTAAACTTACAAAATCTATCTAAGAAAATTATAAGATGTTTATGTCATTAGGGGAGCAAGACTCTCATTTTCCAAATGCTTTTTCCATTGCGAATTCAATATTTTCATTTGATAAATGTCCATATCTCTCTTCGGTTGTTCTAGCGTTAGTATGCCCTAATAGTTTTGAAACCGTGTAAAGAGGTGTATTATGTTCCGATAGCATATAGAATGCGAATGTATGTCTTGCGGTATTAGGCACTATGTGTTTTTTCACACCAGATTTATATGCCCATTCTCTGAGTTTTTGGTTTTGCTCCTTACCAAATTTGAGGTTAGGGAAAACTTTATCATTTTCATCCATTCTCTTGGGGAGGTATTGCATCGCACCTTTACGAATTTTAAAGTAAATATCTGTATTGGCCTTTTCTGTTTTTACATTCATTTTAATTTCACCATTGATTTCAGGCAAATCTGCCCAAATTAATCTACGGCAATCTCCTTGCCTTATCCCAGTGTAGCACATAAAAAGAAATGCATCTCTAATTTGCTGATATCTGATTGGGGTTTTTATCATCATAGTAACCTCGTTTGGAGTTAGATATACAACTTCCTTAGATTCATTTTTTGGAAATTCAATGTCATTTTCTGTAAATGGATTATAAAATAAATATCCAGATTGCTTTGCTTGTTTCAGAGTAGTACTAAATAATGAAAAGTATTTGTAAGCTGTAGATGAAGCATAATTACTTTCATTTTTGAGCCATAACCTCCATTGGTCAATGAACTCAATATTAACAAGGTTGATGTCCATATTGAAATTGTATGCTTTATCCTCACAAAAATTTTCTATAGCTTTATATAGGTTGTGATAACCAGATACGGTACTTTTTGATTTATCTGCTTTTAGTTCAGACATTTTGGAAATTTGTGTCTTAAGAGTTTTGGTACCTGAATGTGAATCAATGTATTCTGAACCCTTGTATTTTTCCTCATACATTTTCACTAGCGCTCTAAGTAGCTCTGTGCTTCTTTTGTTTTGTTCCTTCTTCAGTTGAGTATCGGCTCTCTTGTAGAACAAAATTTCTTTGTGAGTTGGTCTTTTTGGCTTTGACCAATTTGGGGAGTTGATATACATTTTAACATATTTTTGCCCCTTCTTTTCTTTTGACTTAGAATCAATAAGCGTGTGACCAACTGAAACCATATGCGTGTATTATTTTGTATAAATATTTAATTAGCACATTATTTATACAATAAATATATTAAAAAAAGTAAATTAACTCTAAAAAATAATAATTAACCTTTTATTTTTCAGTATTTAAGAGTATAAGAAGCTATAATGAAACATTCTCAACAATGATTTGACCCATATTCCATGAGGGGATAAAATATGTAAAAATAGAACTTTCAAGGCATTCAGTAAATATGCGTTCTTGTAGGACTGTTGAATTTCCAGTAATAATAGTAAGAGAAAAATTACCTTTATCAGAAAATTCATTTAAGGTTTTGTTAACTAACTCTAGGGCTTGTTTATGGCGGATTCCGTGAAGATCAACGGTGAGTATGTTATCCTTGTTTTTTCTCATTAAATAAATTATAAAAATCAAAACTCCCCAATATGAGTTATATTGAGGAGTAGATTAATCAAAATTTTTAACAAATACATGAAAACTTGTTACAAATATATTTAGTCTAAATTGAAAATCTTGTTAAGAGCATTGTAAATTTTTCTAAAAAATCTGTTAAAAAAAATTTTTTTCAATTATGCTTTAATGGAATCAGACTCAAATCCCTGGATTCCCTGAACAGTTGTATACTTCATTGTGAAACGCTTGTCAGGATGAATGATTTTATATGCCGTTTGTACTGCTAGTGTAGCTTCATGGAAACCACATAAAATAAGTTTTAATTTTCCAGGGTATGTGTTGACATCACCAATCGCGAAAATACCCGGAATGTTTGTTTGGTAGTCTAATGTATTATCTACTTTAATAGCGTTTTTTTCAATTTCTAATCCCCAGTTGGCAATGGGGCCTAGTTTTGGAGATAGTCCAAACAAGGGTAACCAATGATCTACATTAACTTTAATGGCATCTTTACCTTTTTGCTTCAACTCAATTTGTTCAAGTTTTTCAGATCCATGTAAATCAATTACTTCAGCATCTGTGAATAACTCTATTTTTCCTTGATTTTGTAGCTCATAAACTTTCTCTACAGAATCTTTATGACCTCTGAACATAGAAGTTCTATGGGCTAGCCCTACGGGAATGTCATGATTTTCTGCAAAATAAATAGCCCAATCAAGAGCAGAGTCACCTCCGCCAGAAATGAATAATTTTTTTCCCAAAAAAGATTCTGGCTCTCGAACCATATACTCAACTCCTTTCTTTTCATATTGAGGCAAGTTTTCAATTTTTGGTTTTCTAGGCTCAAAACTTCCTAATCCACCTGCTATCATAACCGTTGGTGCTTGATGTTTGGTTCCCTCACTTGTTGTTACAATAAAACTTCCGTCTTCTTGTTTTTCAATGGTTTCAGCACGTTCTCCGAGCGTAAACCCTGGTTTGAAAGGTTCAGCTTGTTTCATCAGATTATCCACCAATTCACCTGCCAATACTGATGTAAATCCAGGGATATCGTAGATTGGTTTTTTGGGGTATATTTCGAATAATTGACCACCTGCTTGAGGAATAGCATCGATCAAGTGGCACTTCAGCTTCATAAGACCCGCCTCAAAAACAGTAAATAATCCTACTGGACCAGCTCCGATGATGATTATGTCAGTTTTTATCATTTTTTTTCTAAAATTGATTTAGTCATTTTATTAATTTCATGAACTTTAAAGGTTCTAAATAACTGCACACTAGAGAGTATGCGTGAATAAATTTGTATCACAAACCACTGATATAACTCCCCAATGAATCTTTAAATTGAAAACCGTCAAGCGTTCTGTATTTATTTAATTTTTTATTGGCTTCAAGTCCCCACAGTAAAAATTCCATCATAAAGTATCTATCTTCTTTTGTCAAATCGTTTAAATTGGAATTTAATACTTCATCTATTCCAGGGATAAGTGTTAACGAATCTTGGTATTCTCGATTAGAAAGAGTGTCCTCAAGGAAAAGCTCATTGTCTTTGAAAAACCACTCTAAAATTTTGTCGTAAGGGCCAACTTCATCTTCTTTTTGTAATTTTTCGATTTTTGGGAAATAATCTGTAAATAATGTTTTGATGGATTCTGAAATAAGGTGATATGATATTTGTTCTGCTCCCTCTTGTTCTCCTTCGTAAACCAATTCAATTTTACCATTTATGGCAGGAATAATTCCCATAAAATCAGACATCCTTAGTGTAGAATTTGAATCTCCTGTGATGAGTAAACGCCTTTCGGCTGTACTGATCAAATTTTCAAATGCTGTAATACTCATTCGAGCACTTACTCCACTTTTTGAATCTACATATTCACTTTTTCGTGCTTCAAATCCAATTTGTTCCAGAATATCCCGAGCCAATTCAGGAATATGAATTTTTTCTGCTTGTTCTTCTGTTAGGATAGCTTCTTGTCTGGTTATGGTCTTTGCAATGTCTCTGTTGTATGGATAATGCGTTAAAATTTGTGAACCGATCCTATCTTTTAGTGGAGTTACAATACTACCCCTATTGGTGTAGTCTTCGGGGTTTGCAGTAAAAATTAATTGCGTGGCAATGGGTAACCTTAATTTAAATCCGCGAATTTGAATTTCTTTTTCTTGTAATATTGAAAACAAGGCAACTTGAATTCTTGCTTGGAGATCGGGAAGTTCGTTAAGCACAAAAATACAACGGTGTGCTCTGGGAATCATCCCAAAATGAATTACACGCTCGTCCGCATAAGAAAGTTTTAGGTTTGATGCTTTTATGGGATCAACATCACCAATAAGATCTGCAACAGTAACATCTGGAGTAGCTAGTTTTTCGAAAAAACGATCCGATCTATGCAACCAGTAAATCTCTGTTTGATCTCCATTTTCAGCAATGATTTCTTTGGCCTCTTGACTTATGGGATTGAGAGGGTCATCATTGATTTCGGAGCCTTTTACAACAGGAATCCATTCGTCTAATAATTCAGTCATTTGACGTGCTAAACGAGTTTTGGCCTGTCCTCTTAGTCCGAGTAAATTGATGTTGTGTCCAGAAAGTATTGCACGTTCAACATCTGGAATTACAGTGTTTTCATAACCAATTAAACCCTCAAAAGTTTTCCTTCCAGAACGTAAACGTTCTTTTAAATTTTGAGCCAATTCTTGTTGAATGTTTATTGAGGAATAATCTGTTTTTTTTAATTCTCCAAGGGTTGAAGCTTGTTCTCTTTTCATAAATAATGTAGTTGAAACTTTAGGTTAGCCCAAACGTTTTTTTCTGTTTTTATCATAATCTTCAAAGATCATTTCACCCAAACCTTTTAGACCTGTAAAGAATGCTTTTCCTTTGTTGGCTTCTGTAAATTCTCGAACAAAATGTTGTAGATAGTGATCTTGAGCAATCATAAAAGTTGTGATTGGGATGTGTAATTTTTTTGCTTGTCGAGCCATACTGTAGCATTTTTCAACAATTAATTCATCTAAACCTGCACTGTTTTTGTAGTAGGTTCCATCGGGCATTTTTAGACAACTTGGCTTTCCATCCGTAATCATAAAAATCTGCTTGTTTGTATTTTTTTTCCTGCGTAGTATGTCCATAGCCAATTCAAGTCCCGCTACTGTATTGGTATGATACGGTCCTACTTTTAGGTACGGAATGTCTTTGAGAGGAATAGGAGTAGCATCGTTTCCAAAGACTAGTATGTCGAGGGTGTCTTTTGGATACCGTGTAGTAATGAGTTCGGCTAAAGCCATTGCTACTTTCTTGGCTGGTGTAATTCGATCTTCACCATAGAGAATCATGCTGTGGCTGATGTCGATCATCAATACAGTGCTCATTTGTGTTTTATGTAAGGAATCTTCAACAACTAAGTCTTGATGTTGTAAAGTAAAATCTTCTCCAACAGAGCGAATTTGTGCATTTTTTATGCTTTCTGTCACATCAATTTTTTCCAATCCATCTCCAAATTGATACGCTTTTAATTCTCCAGTACTATCTTCTCCTTGGCCTAGTTTTCTTGTTTCGTGATTACCCGAGCCAGAGCGTTTTAATTTACCAAAGATTTGTTTTAGGGCATGTTCTCTGAGTAATTTTTCAGTTTTGGCGGTAAGTTGCATTCCATCACCTTTACCACCTTTTCCTGTTTTAGGTTGAATAAAAGATCTTTTGAGTAAGTCTTCTACAAAATCATCAATGGTGTAATCTTCATCTGTGAGTTTGTATTCCACGTCCAGTTCTCTCAACCAATCAATGGCTTCATCAAAATCTCCAGATGTATGAGTAATAAGTTCTTTAAATATCTCAAACAGTCGCTCGAATGGTGTTTGAACTTTTTTGATGTGTTTTCTAAACACAAAACCTGACTTAAAATCGAGCGGCAACATGGAAATTCCTTTTTGAGATCAAGTCTCAAAGATAGATCAAAATGAAGACATTCTTAATCGAAGGAGCAATTTTTTTAGTTGCTTTGGGCTAGTGTGGTAATGTATTCCTGTAATAAGTCAAGTCCCTCCTTGTGTGTGACAGAACGTCCAATTTCGGGCATGCGAATGGAAGGATCATTACTTTTCATTCGATAGATTAATATGGATTCTTCAGGATGCCCAGGGACGATGTCATAGACCAAATCTCCAGAACCTTTTCCTGCGGCCACAGGGGGTTTGAAAACACCTCTTTTTCGGGAATCTTGTTGGGTATAACTCAGATACAATCCAGAATTTTTGGCACTTCCTTCAACGTTATGACAATGAGCGCAGTTCGCATCTAAATAGGCTTTAGCACGATGATCAACAGGGAGTAGTGCATCATTCCAAACGGGCATTTTTGGTCGTAAAGCAGGTTCAACAACTTTTTCTAAGATCCCTTTTTCATTGAAATAATCCAGCTGATTTTTGTCTGTAAGAGCGAGAGCATAGGTTTTGTTCCATTGAGCGGCTGTTGGGCCAATTGGTGTAATTTTTTTGCCGTTTAAATGACAATTTTTACATTGATTTAAATTGGGAACTGTGTAAGAAACAGCTCTTTTTTTGCCCGTATTATCTGTCCAATGAATCTGTTCTTCTTTCCCAACATAGTTCAGTGTAGCATCGGTTTGTTCAGTGTTCCAGACGTAGTTGAGTGGTTTCCAAAGATCATTTTCTTTGATCAAAAGCCGAGTTTCAATAATTATTTTTTCTTGATCAGGTTTTCTAAAATCTTTGGGGTAATAAAAATTTTTGATTAATACACTCCCGTTTTCAAAGTCCATGACTCCCTTATTTTTGTAACTAATTTTGGTAGAATCGGGTAGATAGACAAAACGTTTTTTAAAGGCGTAGTTAGAAAAAAGAGGTGTATTAAGGTCATACAAAAGAACTCGACCGGTAGGCTCTAAATTTGCCAAAGGCAGTTTGAAAAATTCATATTCTGATAATTTTTCTTTTTCTGAGAGTTCTTTTTGAATTAGTGGTTTAAAAGAAGTTATTTTTTTAGCCTTGGGTGCAATATTCTTATTCCCCTGATCTTTACATGCAAGGCAAGCAGAAAAAATTAAAATGACTGGTAAAACCCAATAGTTTTTCATCTGCCTAACTAATGTTAGTTGAGTGAACACAAATAAGGCGTAACCTCGTTTGAAAAATATTTAAATTCATTTGCTGCATCCATAAATACAAAATTAAACACTCCATTGTCTCCTATGCAAATTTTGTGCTCACTATCCTGAAGGCTTGCTCCTTCTGGAAGGATTCCATCATAGGCAATATCGGGGATTTTCATTTTGTTTTTGAAAAGCATCAACCAGCCGTATTCATTGCTAAACGTTGGAAACCAAAACTTGTTATCAAAAGTATTATTATTAATTGATATTTTGCCAGGATATGCATTGTATTCAGTGTCCGATTCATAATCAGATTCCACAGCTCTAATCCCTCGGTCTTGAATAGATTGATCTAGCTGTGCCTCAGGATCTTCATCGGCAGCAAACACCAAATAACTCACAATGGATAAATTCGAAGTTGCGTGGTCTTTAACTGTATTATTGTGAAAATCTACTTCTTGTGTTGCCATAATAATAACTCCAGTACCTTTAGGAACTCCACTAACAATGGAGCCTTTAACGCTAAAATTTTTCAGATTATTGTTGTAAATACGGTTGTTGTAAGCCTTTACATTTTTTCCGTAAACGGTAAGTTTTGGAAGATTAAAAATTAACAATCCTCCAGTATTTTCATAGATTTCGTTGTTGTAAATTTCAACTGCAGAACTATTTTCGCTTTCAACCCCAGCAACATTGTAAAATGCTTTATTGTTTCGAATAACTACATTGCTGGATTGACCTACATAGATTCCAGCATCCGATGCTCCAATGGCTTCACATCCTTCTATCAAAAGGTTAGTTGTCAACACAGGATAAATTCCGTAGGCACCATTTTGGGTCGATACTCCCCCTGTCCACGCAGATCTTATGTTGCGAATTGTAACATCTTCCGACTCGCTAATCTTTAGATTGTCTCCAGCAGCATCTTCAATACTTAAATTTTCAATGGTAAAATTAGTGCAGTTTGTTACCAAAACACCTTCCGCTCCTTTTGTTTGTCCTTTGAAGGATAAAATGGTTTTATCCATTCCTTTACCCTTAATGGTAATGTGTTTTTTCCCATCGATACTTAATGCCTGAGAAAACAAGAAATGCCCTTCGGGAAGTTCAATGGTAGCACTGTCTTTGGCCAAAATAAATGCCTCGAGGATTTCTTCTTCAAGGTCTACATACGACCGATTTGGGTTGTATTCTGGGAAATCTGATTCAACTGTTTTGAATAAAATTAGGAGAAGCAAAGTTACCCCTAGAATTATGATAATTTTTTTCATGGTAGTAATACGATAATTTAAAAGTACACTTTTTTTGATTCATTTGAAATTGAATAACAATCTCCCCGTAATGGTTCTTCCAATCATGGGTAGACCAGGCAATGCTCTAAATTTGTTTTTAAAAAGGTTTGTAGCAGTAAGTTCAAAAAGAAGTGTCTGATTAATTTTATACCCCAAGGTTAGATCAAAAATTGATTTTGCATCAATTTCTCCAAGCTAAAGAACTCATAGAAATGCTTTTGCCTTATAAAAATGCTGTACATCAATCACTTCAGATAATGGTGGTGAATTTGCAGAACATAAAGCTATCAGTAATAAACTAAAGGTAAATTTCTATTTTGCTAACCCGTATGCGTCTTGGGAAAGATGATTAAATGAATACACCAACAAACTCATAAGGCAGCAAATCCCTAAAGGAACGGACTTTAGTACAATAACTCACAAACAAATCATTGAAATACAACATAAAATAAACAGAAGACCTAGAGAAAAACTAAATTTTGAAACCCCAAAAAATCAATTTTATAAATTAGTAGCATAAATGTTGCACTTGTAACTTGAACCTACGTGTTAAAAAAACATTCCGTTAAATAAAAAAAACTGTAAAAAATAATTATATTTGCCTGAATTTCTGAACAAATGCAATAGAGGAGACTTTAAGTCCCCTTTTTTTTTATGATGAATTTTAAAAAAACAGTAACAGAGCTTTTACAAGTAGCCTTGGATAAAAATCCAAGCTTATTTTTAATAGATTTAAAAATTGGTACTGATAAAAGTATTGTTGTTCTATTAGACGGAGACCAAGGAGTTACATTGGAGTCCTGTGTAGAAGTTAGTCGACAAATAGAGCACAACATTGATCGAGAAGAACATGATTTTTCTTTGGAAGTAAGTTCAGTAGGAGTAGGTTCTGAATTGACAATTCCAAGGCAGTACATAAAAAATAAAGGGAGGACATTAGAAGTAATCAGCCTTGATGATGAAATTTTTAAGGGGAATTTGACTCAGGCTGATCAAGAGGGTATCATTCTAGAGTGGAAAACCAGAGAGCCCAAGCCTGTTGGAAAAGGCAAAGTAACTGTAACAAAAACTAAAAACCTAACATTCGCATCAATTAAAAAAGCGAAAGTGATTATTAAATAACTTAGCAATAACAAAATGGAAAATTTAGCACTAATTGATTCTTTTTCTGAGTTTAAAGACGAAAAATTAATTGACAGAGTAACCCTGATGGTTATTTTGGAGGAAGTTTTTAGAAATACGCTAAAACGTAAATTTGGTTCGGACGATAATTTTGACATTATCATCAATCCCGACAAAGGAGATTTAGAAATTTGGAGAAACCGTGTTGTTGTAGCCGATGGAGCGGTAGAAGATCCAAACCAAGAAATTGAATTAACACATGCTCAGAAAATTGAACCTGACTTTGAAGTTGGGGAAGATGTTTCCGAGGAAGTGAAGTTGATTGATCTAGGTCGAAGATCGATTTTATCATTACGTCAAAACTTGATTGCTAAGATATTTGAACACGACAGTAATAATATTTTTAAACAATTCAAAGATCTGGAAGGAGACCTTTACACCGCAGAAGTTCATCACATTAGAAGCAGAGAGGTTATTCTTTTGGATGACGATGGGAACGAACTTATCCTTCCTAAGGATCGACAAATCCCAGCAGATTTCTATCGTAAAGGCGATAATGTTCGAGGAATTATTGAGTCTGTAGAGCTAAGAGGTAATAAACCAAGAATTATTCTTTCAAGAACATCTCCTAAGTTTTTGGAGAAACTTTTTGAACAAGAAATTCCCGAGGTTTTTGACGGATTAATTACAATAAAAAAAGCAGTACGAATCCCAGGGGAGAAGGCAAAAGTTGCTGTTGACTCATATGATGACCGAATTGATCCAGTTGGGGCATGTGTTGGGATGAAAGGATCTCGTATCCACGGAATTGTTCGAGAGTTAGGAAATGAAAATATTGATGTAATTAATTTTACGAATAACCTTCAGCTTTTCATAACACGTGCACTCTCACCAGCAAAGGTTAATTCCCTGAAGATAAATGAAGAAACCAAGCGTGTTCAGGTTTTTTTAAACCCAGAAGAAGTATCTAAAGCAATTGGCAAAGGTGGTCATAACATCCGTCTTGCTGGTCAATTGACAGGGTTTGAAATTGATGTTTATCGTGAAGGTGCAGAAGAAGATGTTGAACTTACTGAGTTTACCGATGAAATCGAATCTTGGATAATCGATGAGTTCAAGAAAGTAGGATTGGATACCGCAAAAAGCATCTTGGAATTAGAAGTTTCTGACCTTGCAAAACGCACTGATTTGGAAGAAGAAACAATATTAGAAGTTTTTAAAATATTAAAAGAGGAATTCGAAGATTAGTTTTAAGTAGTTTAATTCCATATTTTTGAATCGAAGAAAAAATAAGTATGCCTGATCAACCAACAATACGATTAAATAAAGTCTTGAGAGAATTGAATATTTCTCTGGATAGAGCCGTTGAACATCTTGCTCAAAAAGGGCATGATGTAGAGGCGCGGCCTACAACAAAAATATCTCAAGAGATTTACAAGGTATTGTTGGATGAGTTTGCAAATGATAAATCCAAGAAAGATGCTTCTGCCGAAATTGGAGAGGAAAAGAGAAAAGAGAAAGAAGCGCAGCGTTTGAAGCAAGAAAAATTAGAGCTTGAAAAACAACAACGTGAAAAAGAGCGCCTCGAAAAGCAAGAAGTAATTCGTGCTAGCGCAAATCTAAACCGCCCGAAAGCTCTTGGAAAAATTGATTTGAACACAACAAAACCTGGAGCTCCCAAAGTTTCTACTTCCAACGAGAAAAAAGAAGAAGAAAAGGCAGTCGAAAAGGTTTCTGAAAAAGAAACAACCAAACCAAAAGAGGAAGCTTCTGAAAAAGAACTTGTAGCTAAGGTAACCTCCAAAGAAGATTCTTCAAAAACTGTTGAAGAAAAAGCAGAAGCTAAAACTCAGGAAGACATTCTTTCTGATTCTAAAGAAGAAACTACAACTCAAGAGGGAGATAGAACCATAGCCACCAACTACGCCAAATTATCAGGACCCAAGAAAACAGGAATGGTAATTGATTTGGATTCTTTTAATAAGAAAGAAAAAAGTGTAGAGGATGCTCGCAAGAAAAGGCGTAAAAGAATTAGCAAAGAACCCGCAACTCCAAAAACTGAAGCTTCAACACCCCAAAACAATCGAAGAGGTTCAGCTCAACAAAGAAGACCCAATCGTCCAGCAGCTGTACCCAAGGTAGAGCCAACAGAAGAAGAGGTACAAAAGCAAATCAGAGAAACTCTTGAAAAGCTTCAAGGAAAATCAAACAAATCCAAAGGAGCGAAATACAGAAGAGATAAACGTGTTCAACACCGACAAAAGACGGAAGAAGAATTAGCTCAGCTTGAAGCGGAAAGTAAGATCATTAAAGTAACCGAATTTATTACCGTTGGTGATGTAGCCACATTAATGGAAGTTAGTGGTACAGAAATTATTTCTGCTTGTATGTCCTTAGGGATCATGGTAACCATGAATCAACGACTCGATGCAGAGACTTTGAGTATTGTAGCTGAAGAGTTTGGTTTTGAGGTTGATTTTGTCAAGAGTGACCTTGAAGAAAGTTTTACAGAGGAGGAAGTTGAAGATTCGGCAGACCTAGAACCTCGTGCACCAATTGTAACGGTGATGGGGCATGTTGACCACGGTAAAACATCTTTGCTGGATTACATCAGAAGTGAAAATGTAATTGCGGGTGAATCAGGAGGAATAACTCAACACATTGGTGCATATTCTGTGGTTCTCAAGAACAAACAAAAAATAACATTTTTAGATACTCCAGGTCACGAGGCATTTACTGCCATGCGTGCTCGTGGTGCTCAAGTAACGGATATTGCCATAATAGTTATCGCTGCGGATGATGATATTATGCCGCAAACTAAAGAGGCAATTAGTCATGCTCAGGCAGCTGGTGTTCCGATAATTTTTGCAATTAACAAAGTCGATAAAGAAACCTCAGATCCAGAAAAAATCAAAGGAGCTCTCGCACAAATGAATCTCATGGTAGAGGATTGGGGAGGTAAAGTTCAATCTCAAGACATCTCTGCTCTCAAGGGTACAGGCGTAAAAGAATTATTAGAAAAAGTATTGCTAGAGGCCGAATTACTTGAATTGAAAGCAAATCCAAATCGAAAATCTAAAGGAACGGTAGTTGAAGCCTATTTAGACAAAGGACGTGGATATGTGTCTACAATTCTTGTTCAAACAGGGACTTTAGAAATTGGAAATTATTTACTTGCTGGTAAACACAGTGGAAAAGTTAAGGCCATGTTTGATGAAAGAGGTAAAACAATTCAATTTGCCCCACCTTCAACACCGGTTTCAATTTTAGGTTTAGATGGTGCTCCACAAGCCGGTGATAACTTTAATGTACTTGAAGATGAAAGGGAAGCAAAACAAATTGCAGCCAAAAGAACACAATTATTACGAGAACAAAATGTACGTACTCAACGTCATATTACCTTAGATGAAATTGGTAGAAGAATTGCTCTGGGTGACTTTAAAGAACTCAATATGATCTTGAAAGGAGATGTTGACGGTTCTGTGGAAGCTTTGACTGATTCTCTTCAGAAATTGTCTACAGAGGAAATTCAAGTAAATATCATCCACAAAGGTGTTGGGGCTATCACAGAATCTGATGTCTTGTTAGCTTCTGCTTCCGATGCAATTGTTATTGGATTTAATGTACGTCCTATGGGTAATGCCCGAATGCTTGCTGAAAAAGAAGAAATAGACATTCGTTCTTACTCAATCATTTACGATGCCATCAACGATGTAAAAGATGCGATGGAAGGTATGCTTTCTCCCGAAATGAAAGAAGAAGTTACTGGAAATGCAGAGATTCGAGAAACATTTAAAATATCCAAAGTAGGTACTATTGCCGGATGTATGGTAACAACAGGTAAAATTTATCGCAATTCAAATATTCGAGTTATTCGAGAAGGGGTAGTTCAATACACAGGAGAATTAAGTTCCCTGAAACGCTTTAAAGATGATGTTAAGGAAGTAGCCAAAGGATATGATTGTGGGTTACAAATCAAAAACTACAACGATATTCAAGTTGAGGATGTAATTGAGTTCTACCAAGAAGTAGCCGTAAAGAAAACTTTATAAATTATTAGGTTCAAGTAAAAATGCTCCAGGATATGTTTTTTTAATTTCCTCGAGTAATATGTTTGCTTTGTTGATGTCTTTGAACCTTCCCACACGTACTTTGTAATTTGGAGTTTCAAAAATCAGAGAAGTTACAGTATCAGGAAATTTTTTTTCAAATTCTCTAACAATATTTTTGGCAGCAGTATGATTTCCATAGTACAATTGTATGGCATAATATTGAGCATCATAGCGTTCAGAATCAATTTTTTTCTTGATTCCAACCATACGTTCTATCTTGGGATCCTGATTGATTACAACCGTTTTGGTTTGTCCAAAAACATTTGAGGCAGCCCCCCAAAAAATAAGCAATGATAACAAAGCGTAGAGTTTATTTTTTTCCATAACACAAAGAAATAAAAATTGATGATTTGATTGAAGAAGTAGAACGAAATTAACACGCTATTTAGACTGAGTATAAATTAGAGAAGTGCAAGTCATAACCTTTTAACAAACGAAGTCTATGTCTTATTTTTGCAGTAAAATAAAGTTAAGAAACAAGTTGATTAACATTAAATTTTACACATAAGCATGAGGAAGCCAAACCTTTACGCTCTTTTCACCAGTAAAATCATCGCGGTAACCGTAGTAGCAATGCTCACTATACCCCAATTATTTGCGCAAGAGAGTGACCCCGCTGCAGGGAAAAAATTATTTAATGCAAATTGTGCAGCATGTCACAAACTCAACAAAAAAGCCGTTGGTCCTGCGTTAAAAGGAGTTTCTTCTAAGTACGATAGAGAATGGCTATATGCTTGGATAAAAAATAGTTCGGCCATGATCAAATCTGGAGATGCTCAAGCCATAGCTATTTGGGAAGAATACAACAAATCTGTAATGACTGCGTTTCCTCAACTTTCCAATGCAGATATTGACAACATCTTAGCTTACACCGACTACACTCCACCACCACCTCCACCAGGAGAGGCTCAGGCAAATACAACTGCTGTTGTATCAAATGGAGTTTCAAATGATCTAATACTTGCAGCTCTTGCATTGGTTTTTGCCATTCTAGTAGTCATGTTGTTTCTTGTAAACAAGACCCTACAAAGAATTGCTACAGCTAGTGGAGTTGAATTAGTGGCTAAAGAAGTTAAAGAACCGAGAAGACCTCTTTGGGACGCCTTTGTCAAAAACCATTTCTTGGTGTTGATGTCCGTAATATTATTACTACTTTCGAGTGCTTATTTTGCATACGGATACCTCATGCAAGTAGGTGTTGACCAAGGATACATGCCTGTTCAACCGATCCATTATTCTCACAAAATACACGCAGGAGCCAATCAAATAGAGTGTAAGTATTGTCACTCATCTGCTCGAGTATCTAAGCATTCTGGAATACCCTCTTTAAATGTATGTATGAACTGTCACCAAAACATTGCAGAATACAACGGAGAGGAAGATCTAGAAAATGGATACACCAAAGAATTCTACACCAAAGAAATCAAAAAGCTTTATGCAGCAGTAGGTTGGGATGAAGATAATCAAGAATACACTGGAGTAACAGAGCCAGTAAAATGGGTTCGTATTCACAACCTACCAGACTTTGCATATTTCAATCATGCTCAACACGTTCAAGTAGGTCAAATTGATTGTCAGAAATGTCATGGTCCCGTTGAAGAGATGGAAGTGATGTATCAATACTCTCCTTTAACAATGGGTTGGTGTATCAATTGTCATCGAGAAACAAACGTAAAGGTAGAAGGCAATGAATATTATGCCAAGATACACGAACAATTATCAAAAAAATACGGTGTTGAACAACTCACTGCTGCTCAAATGGGCGGTTTGGAGTGTGGAAAATGTCACTATTAAAAAAAGAATAATCTAAGATTGTCTTATGGCAGAAAACAAAACCTATTGGAAAAGTACTGAACAATTAAAAGGTGAAAGCCCCATAATTGATCAGCTTGAGCAAAAAGAATTTGCTGAACACATTCCAGTAAACGAATTTTTAGGAGACTCAGAGACCCTTGAGGAAAGTAACACTTCGCGAAGAGATTTCTTGAAATATGTAGGATTCAGTACAGCTGCGGCAACTCTTGCAGCTTGTGAAGGCCCAGTAATCAAATCTGTACCTTATGTTGTTCAACCCGAGCAAATACGTCCCGGGGTAGCTAATTTTTATGCAACTGCTTTTAACAACGGATTTGACTTCGGTTCTGTATTAATCAAAACAAGAGAAGGTCGACCAATTAAAGTAGAAAACAATACCGATGTACCTGTGTTTGGTGGAGCTAATGCAAGAGTCCACGCTTCTGTTTTATCCCTCTACGATGTTCAGCGATTACAAGGCCCAAAAGCAAATGGTTCTGATGTATCTTGGGAAGAATTTAACCTTCAAGTAGGAGCTAAATTAAAGGCACTTGCTGCAACAGGAAAAGAAGTGGTACTATTAACTCAGACTTTTGCGAGTCCGACTACTTCAAAAATTATTAAAAACTTCATCGCAGCTTATCCCAATGTAAAGCATGTAGTGTATGATACAGTTTCAGAATCTGCAACTTTAGATGCCTTTGAATCTGCATACGGAACACGTGCTTTAGCGGATTATGATTTTAGTAAAGCCGCTACTATTGTTTCTGTAGGTGCAGACTTTTTAGGAGATTGGCAAGGTGGGGGATATGACAGTGATTATTCTAAAAGTAGAGTTCCTCACAAAAATCACGGAAAAGCTACGATGTCTCAGCATTTTCAGTTTGAGGCCAATATGACTCTCAGTGGTGCAGCAGCAGATTTTAGAGTACCTGCAACCCCCAGTCAACAAAAAAACATATTAGCTCATCTTTACGCCAATTTAACTGGCAGTAAAATTTCCGGCTCATTGGAAGCAGGAATTCAATCAAAACTTGACAAAGCAATTGAAGCCCTCAAAGCAGTGGGTTCAAAGGCCGTTGTTGTTTCGGGGATTCAAGAGGTTGGAGCTCAAAAATTAGTTTTAGCAATAAACAACTACCTTCAAAGTGAAGTAATCAATGTAGATGCCCCAAGATTGATCAGACAAGGTAGTGCTTCAGAGGTAGCATCGGTTGTAGATGCAGTAAAAAATGCTTCAATTGGGGGGTTAATTACAGTAGGTGTTAATCCAGCGTTTACCTTAGCAGATGGTTCAGCTTTTGCAGAGGGACTCAAAAAATTAGATCTTTCGGTTGCATTCTCTTTAAAAGAAGATGAAACTGCACTTGCTTCTCAGTACACTGCTGCTGTACCTCATTATTTAGAGTCCTGGGGCGATTATGAATTTAAAGTTGGAAACTTTGCTTTGGCTCAGCCAACAATTCAACCCTTATTTGACACTAAACAATTTCAAGATGTTTTACTTTCTTGGACAGGGAAAGACCAAACTTATTACAATGTAATTCAAGAAAATTGGGCAGAATTCATTTTGGGTAGCTTCAAATGGAACAAAGTCTTACATGATGGTTTCTTTGTTGTTGAAAACAAAAATCAAAACAGTTATCAAGGATCTGATTTAGCTGCTGAAGCTTCGATTCTAGCTGCCGCAAAATCAACTGAACTAGAATTGGTTTTGTACACAAAAACAGGAATGGGCGATGGTCAACAAGCTAACAACCCTTGGTTACAAGAATTTCCTGATCCAATTACTCGTGTGTCTTGGGACAATTACATAACTGTTGCAGCTTCGGATGCAGCTGCTGCGGGTCTAAAAAATGTTAATGTTGCTAACGGAGCTTTGAATGGAAGCTATGCCAAAGTAACTGTTGGTAAAACTACCTTGACAGTTCCTGTACTTATCCAACCAGGTCAAGCAAAAGGATCTGTTGGTCTTGCTTTAGGATACGGTAAAAAAGAAGGTTTACAAGAAGAAATGCAAGTTGGATTGAATGCTTTTCAATTCTACAATGAGTTTAACAATGTGCAGAATGCAAAAATAAGCCTTGCCGAAGGATTTCATGAGTTTGCTTGTGTTCAGTTGCATAATACCCTAATGGGAAGAGGAGACATCGTTAAAGAAACTACTTTAGAGGTCTTCAATACAAAAGATAAAGAATACTGGAATGCAATTCCGATGGTATCAAAAAACCATATGGAAGAAGAGGTTACTTCAGAGGGAGTTGATATGTGGCAAAATTTTGATCGCTCAATTGGTCATCATTTTAACCTTTCTATTGACCTGAATGCATGTACAGGATGTGGAGCTTGTGTAATTGCTTGTCACTCAGAAAATAACGTACCGGTAGTAGGGAAAAAAGAAGTAAGAAGATCACGAGATATGCACTGGTTGCGTATTGATCGATACTACTCTTCTGAAACAACCTTTGATGGAGATAACCAAACAAAAGATAATATTGATGGTCTTAGTGACTCTTTATCAACTTTTGGCGAAATGGAACAAGCCTCAGAAAATCCGCAAGTAACCTTTCAGCCCGTAATGTGCCAGCACTGTAATCATGCACCTTGCGAAACAGTTTGTCCTGTTGCTGCATCATCACACGGTCGTCAGGGTCAAAACCACATGGCATACAACCGATGTGTAGGGACAAGATATTGTGCTAATAACTGCCCTTACAAAGTACGTCGTTTCAACTGGTTCTTGTACAACCAAAACGATGAATTTGACTATCATATGAATAATGATCTAGGACGAATGGTATTGAATCCAGACGTAGTAGTTCGTTCTCGTGGTGTTATGGAAAAATGTTCGATGTGTATTCAAAAAACACAGAAAACTATTCTTGACGCTAAATTAGAAGGGCGTCAAATTAAAGATGGCGAATTCCAAACAGCATGTTCAAGTGCTTGTAGTAATGGAGCAATGACCTTTGGAGACATCAATGACAAAGACAGTGAGATAGCTCACCTTAAAGATAATGATCGTATGTATCACCTCTTGGAAAGCGTAGGGACAAAACCTAACGTGATGTATCAAGCTAAAGTGAGAAATACTTAATTTAAAAATTATAAATCAATAGCGTATGGCCTCGCATTACGAAGCACCTATTAGAAAACCCTTAGTAACTGGAAACAAGTCGTATCACGACGTTACAATAGACGTTGCAGCTCCAGTTGAAGGCAAAGCAAACAGTCAATGGTGGATTGTTTTTGGTATTGCACTTTCTGCCTTTTTGTGGGGAGTAGGATGCATAATTTACACCATATCAACTGGTATTGGAACTTGGGGTCTGAACAAGACCGTGGGTTGGGCTTGGGATATTACAAATTTTGTTTGGTGGGTAGGAATTGGACATGCAGGAACTTTGATTTCTGCAGTACTGTTGTTGTTCCGTCAAAAATGGAGAATGGCAATTAACCGTTCTGCTGAAGCCATGACCATATTTTCGGTAATTCAAGCAGGTTTATTCCCAATCATCCACATGGGGCGACCATGGTTGGCGTACTGGGTGTTACCAATTCCAAATTCATTTGGATCATTATGGGTAAACTTTAACTCTCCTTTACTCTGGGATGTATTTGCAATTTCAACCTATCTTTCGGTATCACTCGTTTTCTGGTGGACTGGTTTACTTCCAGATTTTGCTATGATTCGTGATCGTGCTGTTCGACCTTTTCAAAAGAAGATTTATTCCTTATTGAGTTTTGGATGGTCGGGTAGAGCTAAAGATTGGCAACGTTTCGAGGAGGTTTCACTGGTTTTAGCTGGTTTAGCTACACCACTTGTACTTTCGGTTCATACCATTGTATCTTTTGACTTTGCTACATCAGTAATACCAGGTTGGCACACCACGATTTTTCCACCATATTTTGTGGCTGGAGCAATCTTCTCTGGTTTTGCAATGGTAAATACACTTCTAATCATCATGCGAAAAGTATCGCATCTAGAAGATTACATTACCATTCAACACATCGAATTGATGAATATTGTTATAATGATTACTGGTTCAATTGTTGGAGTAGCATACATTACCGAGCTCTTTATTGCTTGGTACTCCGGGGTTGAATACGAACAATATGCATTCCTCAACAGAGCTACTGGTCCTTACTGGTGGGCTTATTGGGCAATGATGAGTTGTAATGTATTCTCACCTCAGTTTATGTGGTTCAAAAAATTACGTACTAGTATCATGTTTTCTTTTGTGATATCGATTGTTGTAAATATCGGAATGTGGTTTGAGCGTTTTGTGATCATCGTAACCTCATTGCACCGTGATTACCTTCCATCATCATGGACCATGTTTTCACCAACATTTGTTGATATTGGAATCTTCATAGGGACTATTGGATTCTTCTTTGTGTTGTTTTTATTATACGCAAGAACATTCCCAGTGATAGCACAAGCAGAAGTAAAAACAATTTTGAAGTCTTCGGGCGAGAATTATAAAAAATTAAGAGACGGAAATGAGTAATCAAGTTTTACATGCACTTTACGACGACGACGACGTGCTTTTGAAAGCCGTTAAAGAAGTTCGTGAGCAAAAGCATCACATCGAAGAAATTTACACACCATTCCCGGTTCACGGGCTAGACAAAGCAATGGGATTAGAGGGAACTCGAATTGGCATTATGGCATTTATTTACGGTTGTATCGGTTTTAGTGTAGCAATTACAATGATCAACTACATTATGATCGAAGATTGGCCTCAAAATATTGGAGGAAAACCAAGCTTCAGTTTTTTGTCAAATCTTCCAGCATTTGTTCCCGTAATTTTTGAAATGACAGTTTTCTTTGCAGCTCACTTAATGGTAATTACTTTTTACATGAGAAGTAGACTTTGGCCTTTTAAGGAAGCTGAAAATCCAAATCCATTGACTACTGATGATAAATTCTTAATGGAGATTGAAATCAACGGAAATGAAAAAGAATTGACTGCACTGTTGAAAAAGACAGGTGCAATTGAGATTAATATTCCTCAAAACCACGAAGAATAATGAGAAAGATACTTTACATAACACTCAGTAGTTTACTTTTACTTGGTTTAGGCTCATGTCAAGACAATAGCAAACCAAATTACCAATATTTTCCGAATATGTATACCCCAGTAGGATATGAGACTTATGCAGATTCGGATGCATTTTCTAATGGAATTGAGGCACAACTCCCTGTAGAAGGATCTATTGCAAGAGGATGGCAGCCATACGATTACCCTGACACCAATGAAGGATATGAAGCTGCAAAAGTAAATCTCAGTTCTCCCATAGAGAACAGCTCAGATCACCTGGAAGCTGGAAAAGAATTATATGGAGTTTATTGTGCTGTTTGCCATGGCAAAAAAGGGGACGGGCAAGGAATCTTAATGACACGTGAAAAATTTCTTGGAATTCCTAGTTATGCTGATCGTGAGATTAATCAAGGATCTATTTATCACGTTTTGATGTATGGTAAAAATGCAATGGGATCTCATTCAGGTCAAGTAAATGAAATAGAACGCTGGCAAATTGCACAGCATGTTATGGAACTAAGAGGAAAACTTCTTAAATAAATTTAGAGGATAAAACATATGTACACTTTTCCAAATAAACTCAAAAATATAGCTAGAGTCCTTATGTTACTTGGATTCATTGGATTGGTTCTAGGTTTCTTAGGAGCACCAAAAAATGTAGCAGAGGCAAAAGCCATGGCTGCTACAGAACATCACGGTGAAGGTCATGGCGAATCTGGCGATCACCATGAGGAAACTCATGTTGATGAATCCCACGCCGAAAAGTCTCATGCTGAGGAAAATCATGGAGGTGAAGCTCATGGAGAAGGATCACACGACAGTTCTCATGATGAACATTTATTGCATCAGCTACAAAACAAACCTTGGGCAGCACTTTATGTTGCAGCCTTTTTCTTTTTTATGATTTCTCTTGGAACATTAGCATTTTATGCAATTCAACGTGCAGCTCAAGCTGGTTGGTCTCCAGTACTTTACAGAGTGATGGAAGGAATAACAGCTTATTTGTTACCTGGAGGTATCATCGTGATTGTTATTCTAGCTTTATCGGGAATGCACTTCAACCATCTCTTTATTTGGATGGATCCAGAAGTCGTGGCACACGATAAGTTAATTGCCGGGAAGGTAGGATTTCTTAATGTACCTTTCTTCTTGGGAAGAGCTTTTTTCTTTTTGGCAGGCTGGGCCTTGTATCGTTATTTTTCAAGAAAATTTTCATTGGCCCAAGATGAAGCCAATGATATTTCGAACCACAAAAAAAACTTCAGAATTTCTGCAGGATTTCTTGTCTTTTACATAGTAACAGAATCCATAATGTCTTGGGATTGGATCATGTCAATTGACCCACATTGGTTCAGTACATTATTTGGCTGGTATGTTTTTGCAAGTATGATTGTATCTGCGGTAACTGCAATTGCCTTGATAACTATTTATTTGAAATCACAAGGCTATTTAGAGTTTGTAAACGACAGCCATATTCATGATCTTGGAAAATTTATGTTTGGCTTCAGTGTTTTTTGGACCTACCTGTGGTTTTCTCAATTTATGTTGATCTGGTATTCAAACATTCCAGAAGAGGTTACCTATTTTATTACCCGAATTGAAGATTACAACATCACATTTTTTGGAATGATTGTTATGAACTTTTTATTTCCATTGCTTGTTTTGATGAATAGTGATTACAAACGAACAAACTACTTTATCATCATGGCTGGGATAGTTATTCTTTTAGGTCATTATTTGGATATTTTCAATATGATAATGCCCTCAGCAGTTGGAGATCAGTGGTTCATTGGGATAGCTGAAATAGGAGGATTTTTATTTTTCTTAGGTTTATTCCTTTACACAGTATTTACAGAATTAACGAAAGCACCACTTCTTGCAAAAGGAGATCCTTACATTGGAGAGAGTGAACGTTTTCATTATTAATAAAATTAAATAGAAAGACATAAATGACGGCAATATTAACCCTTACGGTACTTGTTTTAATTGCTATTTCCCTATGGCAGGTTGCTAAAATTTTTGAAATGTCTCAAACAACAAGAGATGATTCACAAGTGGCGAACGATATTGATAACGACATCCAAGGGAAGTTGATGTTTGCTTTTTTAGCATTCCTCTACATTCTTACCTTGTATTCTTTTTGGGAATGGGGGGATGTTTTGTTACCAAAAGCGGCATCCGAACATGGAAGTGATTACGATAGTTTAATGTGGATTTCATTTGCATTGATTTTTTTCGTTCAAACCATTACTCAAGCACTGTTACACTATTTTTCTTACAAGTACAGAGGTGAACCAGGAAAGAAAGCGTTATTTTATGCGGACAATAATCGCCTTGAAGCTATTTGGACCATTATCCCAGTGATAACCCTAGCTGGATTGATATTATTTGGTTTGTACACATGGACCAACATCATGACGGTTGAAGAAGATGATGATAGCTTGATAATTGAACTTTATGCACAGCAATTTAACTGGAAAGCACGATATTCAGGAAAAGATGGTGTATTGGGAGATGCAAATGTTCGTTTTTTACAAGACTTTGATGGAAAAAATTTAGTGGGTATCGATGCAACAGATCCCAATGGCTTGGATGATGTTGTTGTTCAGGAATTACATTTGCCTGTGGGTAGAGAAATTATCTTTAAAATGCGTTCACAAGATGTATTGCACTCTGCTTACATGCCACACTTTAGAGCACAAATGAACTGTGTTCCTGGTATGATTACTGAGTTTGCATTTACACCCATTACGACTACAGAGGAAATGCGTCGCGACCCTGATGTAATGGCTAAAGTCAAGAAAATAAATAAAATAAGGGTAGAGAACAGTAAAGAATTGGTAACAAACGGTGAGGAAGCTTTAGAACCTTACTTTTTCGATTACATCTTACTGTGTAATAAAATTTGTGGGGCATCACATTACAACATGCAGATGAAAATCATTGTTGAGACTCCAGAAGAATATCAAGAATGGATAGATCAACAGCAAACTTTTGCCCAAGTAATACAATAAATTAATCAAATAAAATAAGATATGTCAGCATTAGAGCACAGTCACGAGGAGGATCACGGGCATCATCATAAGGAGACTTTTATGACTAAATATATTTTTAGTCAAGATCATAAAATGATTTCTAAACAATATTTAATTACCGGACTTTTCATGGGAATTATCGGGATTGCAATGTCACTTATGTTTCGTTTGCAATTGGCTTGGCCCGAAAAATCTTTTGGAATTTTTGAGGTTTTGTTAGGGAAATGGGCCCCTGATGGAGTTATGGATCCTAATGTTTATTTAGCATTGGTTACCATTCATGGAACCATTATGGTATTTTTTGTTTTGACTGCTGGTTTGAGTGGAACTTTTAGTAACCTTTTGATTCCATTACAAATTGGAGCTCGTGATATGGCCTCTGGTTTATTGAACATGATTTCTTTTTGGTTATTTGCTTTGTCTAGTGTAATAATGATAATTTCACTCTTTGTTGAAGCAGGACCTGCAGCAGCTGGATGGACTATTTACCCTCCGCTGAGCGCACTACCACAGGCTCAACCTGGGTCTGGAATGGGAATGACACTGTGGTTAGTTTCTATGGCAATTTTCATAGCTTCTTCATTGCTTGGATCATTGAATTATATTGTAACTGTAATTAACCTCAGAACCAAGGGAATGTCTATGTCTAGACTTCCACTAACAATTTGGGCATTTTTTATCACAGCAATAATTGGTGTGGTTTCTTTCCCTGTTTTACTTTCTGCTGCTCTACTTCTGATTATGGATCGTAGCTTTGGGACATCTTTTTTCTTGTCCGATATTTTTATTCAAGGAGAGGTCTTGCACTACCAAGGGGGATCACCTGTTTTATATGAACATTTGTTCTGGTTTTTAGGCCATCCTGAAGTTTATATTGTACTACTGCCTGCTTTGGGGATTACCTCAGAAATCATAGCAACAAATTCAAGAAAGCCTATTTTTGGATATCGTGCCATGGTAGCTTCAATCATAGCAATTGCTTTCTTATCAACTATTGTATGGGGCCACCATATGTTTATCTCAGGAATGAATCCTTTCTTAGGTTCAGTATTTACCTTTACAACCCTATTAATTGCGATTCCATCTGCAGTAAAAGCATTTAATTACATCACAACCTTGTGGAAGGGTAATCTTCAACTGAATCCCGCAATGCTTTTTTCAATTGGCTTGGTTTCTACTTTTATTTCAGGAGGTTTAACAGGTATTATTTTAGGAGACAGTACCTTAGATATAAATGTTCATGACACCTACTTTGTTGTAGCACATTTCCATCTTGTAATGGGAATATCAGCTTTGTATGGTCTTTTTGCTGGTGTTTACCACTGGTTCCCAAAAATGTTTGGAAAAATGATGAACAAAAACTTAGGGTATGTTCACTTTTGGGTAACAGCAGTTTGTGCATACGGAGTATTCTTCCCTATGCATTTTATTGGAATGGCAGGTTTACCAAGAAGATACTACACCAATACGGCATTTCCATACTTCGATGACATAGCAGACATCAATGTTGTTATCACAATATTTGCATTGATAGCAGGTTTGGCTCAACTCGTATTCCTTTACAATTTCTTGCATAGTATTTTTTATGGAAAGAAAGCTGAAATGAATCCATGGAAATCCAACACAATGGAATGGACCGCTCCTGTAGAACATATGCATGGAAATTGGCCTGGTGCTATTCCAGAAGTTCACCGCTGGGCATATGACTACTCCAAGCCAGGACAAGAAGAGGATTGGGTTTCTCAAATTGTACCCCTTAAAGATGGAGAAGAAGAATTACAGCATTAACCCTTCTTTTTGATAATTGTTCCAAGAGACGCGAAAAGCATCTCTTTTTTATGAACTAATGAAATACTTTAGGCAATCAGATTTCCACTATATTTGTTTGAATGAATGAAAACTTAGATCCCAGCAACGAACAATTTACACCAGAGGAGAAAGACTTTGACAAGGCTTTGAGGCCTTTGAGTTTTGACGATTTTGCAGGTCAAGAAGCCATTCTGACAAACCTCAAGATCTTTGTTGAAGCAGCAAATCAGCGCGGTGAGGCGTTAGATCACACCTTATTTCATGGCCCTCCAGGACTTGGAAAAACAACCCTAGCCAATATCTTAGCAAATGAATTAGATGCTGGAATTAAAATGACATCAGGCCCCGTTTTAGACAAACCTGGTGATTTAGCAGGACTTTTAACGAATTTAGAGCCTAGAGATATTTTGTTCATTGACGAAATACACCGACTAAGTCCTATTGTGGAAGAGTATTTATACTCTGCAATGGAAGATTATAAAATTGATATTATGATCGAGACAGGACCCAATGCACGTACGGTACAAATTAACTTGAATCCATTTACATTAGTTGGAGCAACCACCCGATCGGGACTTTTAACGGCCCCTATGCGTGCACGATTTGGTATCAGCAGTCGTTTACAATATTACAGTACCGAATTACTCTCAACGATTATTCAGCGTTCAGCAGAAATTCTCGAAGTTCCTATCATTGAGGCCGCATCCATCGAAATTGCAGGAAGAAGCAGAGGAACTCCCAGAATAGCAAATGGTTTGTTGCGAAGAGTACGTGATTTTGCACAAATAAAAGGCAATGGAACAATTGATTTCGAAATTACCCAATATGCTCTAAAAGCATTACAAGTTGATGCAAATGGTTTGGATGAAATGGATAATAAAATATTAACGACTCTAATTGATAAATTTAAAGGTGGGCCTGTCGGAATAACTACTTTAGCCACTGCTGTTTCCGAAAATGGTGAAACCATAGAAGAGGTTTATGAACCCTTTTTGATACAACAAGGATTTATCATAAGAACCCCTAGAGGCAGAGAAGTTACTGCATTAGCATATAAACATCTGGGTAGAATCAAAGACAATCAAGAGGGATTATTCTAGAATGAAAACGCCTGCAAGAAATCATGCACAATGGATTAAAGATGAAGCGTTAAAACTAGGTTTTCTTTCTTGTGGAATTTCAAAAGCAGGGTTTTTGGAAGAAGAAGCACTTCGCCTTGAAAATTGGTTGAATAGCAACAAGCATGGCAAAATGGGCTACATGGAAAATCATTTTGACAAACGTGTTGACCCCACCCGTTTGGTGCCTGGAGCTAAAAGTGTAATTTCTTTGACTCTTAATTATTATTCTCCAGAAAAACAATTAGATTCAGAAGCCCCAAAAATATCACAATATGCCTATGGGAAAGACTACCATTTTGTGATCAAAGATAAACTCAAGAAATTATTATCGCTGATAAATAATCATATTGGCGAGGTTGATGGTCGTGTATTTGTTGATTCTGCCCCAGTAATGGATAAGGCATGGGCCGCAAAATCAGGTTTGGGTTGGATTGGGAAAAACAGCAATCTTATCTCAAAGCAAGTTGGATCTTTTTTCTTTATTGCGGAACTGATTTTAGATCTTGAATTAGAACCCGACCACCCTGTAACTGATCATTGTGGAAGCTGCACAGCATGTATCGATGCATGTCCAACAGATGCAATTAACGAACCTTATCAAGTAGATGGGAGTAAATGCATCTCTTATTTTACTATCGAGCTCAAAGAAACATTGCCATCAGAGTTTAAGGGAAAAATGGACAACTGGATGTTTGGATGTGATGTATGTCAAGAAGTATGTCCTTGGAATAAATTTTCAAAACCGCATCAAGAACCTTTATTTAATCCTCACCCTGAGTTACTTAATATGACCTCAGAGGATTGGCAGGAATTGACAGCCGAAACGTTTCATAAAGTTTTTAAGGACAGTGCAGTTAAGAGAACCAAATATGGAGGTTTAACCCGCAACATTAATTTTTTGAAACACACTAAGTAGATTTTCGCTCGACTAGAGATGTTTCAATTTCATATTTTTGAAAGACAACAGGTTCGTTTCTTTTTTTAGTGTCTCTTTCTTCCAGGAAAACCTTAAATGCTTTACGCCCCATCAATTCTCCGGGTTGATCGATGGTGCTCAACGAAGGAGTAATTAGAGATGAAATCATCCAATTACTGAAGCCCATCACAGCGATTTGATTAGGAATTTCAATGTGGTTTTCCAATAAACATTTTATTGCTCCGATAGCAGGAAGATCAGCTACTGCGAAAATAGCATCAACATCCAGCTTTTGATCTAAAATATTCTGAGCATGATCGAAACCCTCTGAATCACTGATTTCATCACAAATAAACACTAAATTTTTGTCGTATTTTATATCGTGATCTTCCAGAGCTTGTTTGTAACCCAAGAATCGATCGATTGAGTTTTGAGGAAGAAGAGGACCTCTAAAATGTGCAATACGTTTTTTACCTTTATTGATTAAGTGTTTGACTGCAGAGTAAGCAGCTTTTCGATCATCAATTACAATACTAGAGCATGGAGTTAGTTTAGAGTATTTATCGAAAATAACTAAATTAGTGCCATTATCCATGATATTTTGAATATGTGCTAAATCGTGGGTTTTATCTGCTATTGAAAGAAAAATACCATCCACATTTTTACTAAGTAAACGTTGGATTTGGACTTTTTCTAACTCATAGGATTCCTCAGAACACAAAATAAAAGTCATGTACTCGTGCTTTTCAGCCTCAGAGATAATTCCCCTTAAAATGCTACTAAAGAAGTAGTGATTTAGTCGGGGAATGACAATCCCAATAGTTTTTGACTCATGAGTTCTTAAATATGCAGCAAAAGAATTTGGAGTAAAATTCACTTTTTCGGCATATTCTTTTACACGCTCTTTAGTTTTTACACTTACATCAGGATAGTTTTTAAGTGCTTTAGAAACAGTAGTAACCGAAATGTTTAATGCTGCTGCGATGTCCTTTAAGGTTAGATTTTTCATGAATATGTCATATTTACAATAACAATATTAATATAAAAACAAATTTAACCTAAACTTTTAAGAAATAACACAAATAAATTAAAAGTGATTTATTTAAAAATAGAGATTTTGGTTGTTCAAAAATATTAGAGCTAAATTATGATTGAAAATATTGATTCTGTGTCTAATAAAAGTTTTAACTTGTCCCATCAAAATAGAATTTAAATTTCAAGATGCTCCAGAAAGACAGCCCGTTAATCATCAACCAAAATAATTTTATTTTTAAATTATCTTAAGAAAAAAATCAATGAGAGTATTTCATGTACTGCCTCTAGTTTTACTGATCCTTATTTCCTTTTCATGTACTCAAGACGAGTCTTACAAGTCAAAGATAAATAATCCAGAGTTGGTTCAGTCAAATGTAAAAAACCTTACTGATATTATCGTGTATGATATTTTTTCACCACCTGTTGCCAGCAGAGTATACGTATATCCTTCAATCGCTGCTTATCAAACAATGCAACTGGCAAATAAAGATTCTTATGCTTCTTTGAGTGGTCAATTAAAAGGTTTAAAATCTCTAGTCGAGCCTCAAGACGAAAAAGTTGATCTAAGTATAGCTTCATTGCATGCCTTTAATGAAGTAGGCAAAGCGATGATTTTTTCAGAAGACAAAATGGATGCACATCAAGAAAAACTTGATGAAGTTTTGAAAGAGAAAGGAGTACCCCGATCTGTTCTTAAAGCCTCCAAGAGATATGGTGATCAGGTTGCAAAGCATATTTTAGATTGGGCCAAGGGAGATTATTACAATCAAACACGGACTTATCCTAAATATACTATTAAAGAAGAAGAACATTTTTGGAAACCAACCCCACCAGATTACATGGATGGTATTGAACCTCATTGGAAGTTGATTCGAACAATGGCTCTAGATTCTTCCAATCAATTTCCGCCAAAGCCACCTATTCCTTTTGACTTGACAGAGGGGAGTCCATTTCAAACTCAATTAAACGAAGTATACCAAATTGGCAAAAGCATAACCGACGAACAATTAGAAATTGCTAAATTTTGGGATTGTAATCCTTATGTAACTCATCACCGTGGACATGCAATGTTTGCAACCAAAAAAATTACTCCAGGAGGGCATTGGGTTGGGATTACATCCATAGTAACGAGGAAAGCAAAAAGTGATTTTCAAGCCACAATTAATGCTTATGCTAATGTAAATATCGCTCTTTTTGATGCTTTTATAAGCTGTTGGGATGAAAAATGGAATACTCTAGTTGTAAGACCAGAAACTCTGATAAATAAGTATTATGATGAGGAGTGGTTGCCAATATTACAAACCCCTCCTTTTCCAGAATACACAAGCGGTCATTCTGTTATTTCGAGAGCTGCAGCAATAACTTTAACGGACTTGTTTGGTGATAATTTTGCTTTTGATGACACAACCGAACTAGAATATGGACTACCTGTTCGATCCTACGGTTCTTTCATTGAAGCATCAGAGGAGGCTGCAATTTCAAGGCTCTATGGGGGAATACATTACATGATGGCTATTGAGGAAGGTGTATCTCAAGGAGATCAAGTGGGTAGACACATAGTTGACAAAATTCAGACCTTTACGGGGAATTCAACTGAATTAGTCCTTAAATAAGGCCTTGAGATATTTTCCATTGAATAATAAATTCAATCTGATATGGGTAAATTGATTGTTGAGAAGAATCTTTTCTTTGAACTGTACTCCAATTAAAAAAACAAGAATTTAAACGTTTTACTAAATATTACTTTTCTAATATTTAGCCTTTAAACATTTGTAAGTTCTACAGTCTTCCTACATTTGTTGTTCGACACATATAAAAATGAGCAAAGAACGTAAAAGAAGAGAGGCATTAGTTTACCATGCTAAGCCGAGACCAGGAAAAATAGAGGTAATCCCAACAAAAAGTTACAGTACCCAGCGAGACTTAGCTTTGGCTTATTCTCCTGGGGTTGCAGTACCCTGTCTGGAAATAGAAAAAATAAAAGATGATGTTTACAAATATACTAACAAAGGAAACCTTGTAGCTGTCATTTCAAATGGGACAGCTGTTCTTGGATTGGGTGATATAGGGCCTGACGCATCAAAACCAGTCATGGAAGGAAAGGGATTATTATTTAAAATTTTTGCTGGAATTGATGTTTTTGATATTGAAATTGATGCAAAAGATCCTCAAAAGTTTATTGAGGCAGTAAAAGCAATTGCACCAACTTTTGGTGGCATTAATTTAGAAGACATCAAAGCACCAGAAGCCTTTGAAATCGAACGACGACTAAAGAAAGAATTAGACATTCCAGTAATGCATGATGATCAACATGGGACGGCGATTATTTCTTGCGCTGCATTGCTAAATGCTTTAGAACTGGCTAATAAGAAAATTGAAGACGTACGAATAATAATATCTGGAGCTGGAGCTGCTGCAGTTTCATGTACTCGACTTTATAAATCTTTTGGAGCGAAGGATGAAAACATTATCATGACCGATAGTAAGGGAGTGATCCGTAAAGATCGAGAAAATTTAATTCCTGAAAAACAAGAGTTTGCAACAGATATTGATGTTCATACTCTTGAGGAGGCTATGATTAATTCAGATGTGTTTATAGGTTTGTCAAAGGCCAATATTGTTGATCAAGACATGTTGCTCTCTATGAATAAAAACCCTATTGTTTTTGCTATGGCAAATCCAGACCCAGAGATAGAGTATGAATTGGCATGTTCTGTTCGTGATGACATTATTATGGCAACAGGTAGGTCAGATCATCCTAATCAAGTTAATAATGTTTTGGGTTTTCCGTTTATTTTCAGGGGAGCTTTAGATGTTCGAGCAACAAAAATTAACGAAGCGATGAAAATGGCAGCAGTTGAGGCACTGGCTGAATTAGCAAAAAAACCTGTCCCAGAGCAGGTTAACATCGCCTATCAAGAAAGGAATTTATCTTTTGGATTGGATTACATCATTCCAAAACCTTTTGATCCTCGTTTAATAGAAGAAGTACCCATTGCAGTAGCCAAAGCTGCAATAGCATCTGGAGTAGCAAAAGAGCCCATAGAGGATTGGGAAAAATACCGAGTTCAACTGGCCGAATTCATAGGGACAGATCGAAAAACTATTCGATTGATCCACGACCGAGCGAAGTCTTCACCTAAGAAAATTGTCTTTGCAGAAGCAGATCAATTGGATGTTCTCAAGGCCGCCCAAATTGTAATTGAAGAAGGGATTGGTCAACCGATTCTTTTGGGAAGAAAAGAAGTCATTACTGATCTTATGGAGTCTATTAATTTTAGTGGTGAGACATATATTTTAGACCCAAAAAGCGATGCACAGCGAGACATGAAAGATAATTATGCTGAACTTTTTTGGAATGAACAAAAAAGAAAAGGAGTTACTTTGTATGAAGCGCAGTCAATGATGCGTGAGCGAAATTATTTTGCTTCTATGATGGTTAAAAACGGGGATGCAGATGCAATGCTTTCGGGATATTCTAGAAATTATGCATCAGTAATTAAACCTGTAATTAATGTTGTCGGAAAAAATAAGGGAGTTTCAAAAATTGCCGCGACAAATATGATATTGACCGATCGAGGACCAATTTTTATTTCCGACACCTCAATCAATATCGAGCCAACTGCCAAAGAGTTAGCAAAGATTGGTTTTATGACCTCAAAAATTGTTGAAATGTTTGGGATTAAGCCAGTAATGGCGATGCTTTCATACACCAACTTTGGTTCTTCAAAACACCCAAACGCTGAAAAAGTAACCGAAGCGGTAGCATATTTGCATCGTTATTACCCAGATCTGGTTATTGATGGTCCTTTACAGTCAGATTTTGCTTTAAATCGCGAGATGATGGATAAAAGATATCCTTTTTCACAATTAGCAAAAAAAAATGTCAATACCTTAATTTTCCCTAATTTAGAGTCAGCAAACATAACCTATAAATTGATGAAAGAATTGAATAAAAATCAATCTGTGGGGCCAATTTTATTGGGACTGAAAGAACCAATACATGTACTTCAACTAGGTGCAAGTGTTGATGAAATTGTAAATATGGCGGCAGTAGCAGTTATTGATGCTCAGCAAAAGCAGAAAAAATGATTACACAAATCAAAGGAAAATTAATAGAAAAACACCCAACGCACGTTGTAATTGATTGTAATGGTATTGGCTACATGGTTCATATCTCATTGCACACCTATGGACAAATAGGCGATGGAGAATTGATCAAGCTATTTACTCATCTTCAGGTAAAAGAGGATTCACATACCCTTTTTGGTTTTCATCAAAATATTGAGAGAAGTATTTTTAGACTTTTGATTTCTATTTCTGGGATAGGGGCTAGTATTGCCCGAACCATGCTTTCATCAATGTCACCCGAAGAAATACAACATGCAATTTTGAGTGAAAATTTAGCCGCAATAAAAGCTGTTAAAGGCATAGGGCTTAAGACTGCACAACGTGTTTTAATTGAGTTAAAAGATAAAGTCCAAAAAACTGAAGGAATTGACGATATTCCTGTTCTTCAAAGCAATAGAATCAAAGAAGAAACGTTATCAGCTTTAGAGGTTCTTGGTTATCCAAGAAGACAATCTGAAAAACTAATTGATAACATAATTCAAAGTGAACCTGAAAGTTCTCTTGAAGATCTTATTAAGATAGCTTTGAATAAACTTTAAGACTGTTGATTAAATTTAGAAAAAAATATTTTTTTTCTTTAAAAATAGCTTTCATTCTAATTTTTAATTT
>PAOB01000049.1 GCA_002708445.1 Candidatus Arcticimaribacter sp. | reverse complement strand
TTATTTGGGGAGCATCAATCCCTTGCTTTAATTTTTTATCATTTGAGAACACGCGTGCTTCATCCCATAAGTTTTCATCAATAAAGCTTTGGATCGTGTGGAGCCCTCCTTCAACAAGTAACGATTGTATTTGGTTTTCAAAACAATAATCCAATATGCCTTTTAAATTAAAAGGAGTAATAATGACTTGTTCTTTTTTTTGATTTGGAAAACCTACTTGCTCCTTTGAAAAAATGACAGTGGGTTCTTTATCTGATAGAATTAGCGACTCAGGAGGAGTTCTAGCGTTGGGGTCAATTATAAGACGGAGAGGATTTTTTCCTTCCCAATCTCTTGTGGTGAGTTGTGGATTATCTTGAACAATTGTTTGAACTCCTACTAATATTGCTGTTTCTTCGCCACGCCATTGGTGCACCCGTTGTTTAGAAATCTTATTCGAAATCCAAAAGATTTTACCTTTATTTTTTTGTTCAAATAGGGGAGCAATAAAGGAATCTGAAGTTTGAGCCCATTTCAATACGATATAGGGACGTCTTTTCTTGTGAAATGTAAAAAAACGACGGTTTAAAAAATCACTTTCATCTTGTAGAATTTTTGTTACAACCTCACATCCTGCATCTTGTAGTTTTTTAATCCCCTTGCCCGAAACAAGAGGATTTGGATCTGATGAAGCAATTACAACTCTTGGAATTTGATGTTGAATTATTAAATCAGAACAAGGCGGTGTCTTTCCAAAATGACTACATGGCTCAAGGTTAACATATAGGGTAGCATCTTTTAGTAAGGCTTTATTTTTTACGTCATGAATTGCATTCACTTCTGCATGAGGGGTTCCAGCTTTTTTGTGCCAACCTTCTCCAATGATTTTATCTTCACGAACTATTATGCAACCGACCATTGGATTAGGTGAAGTGGCTCCGATGCCTTTTTTTGCAAGCTCAAGACAGCGACGCATATACAGTATGTCTTGTTCTTTTTTCAAATCTTGGTGTAAATAAATTTGTTTTTTTTGTGGTTGTAAATCAAAATTGCCTGTAAATTTAGAACAAAATTTAAGGAATGCATATTCGACCCATTAAAGCTTCTGACAATTCACTCCTTGCCATTGCAATTCGATCTGTATTGATTGAATTAGGTGTGCCAAAAACGGGTACCGCCTATGAAGATAAAGAACTTGATGCTATGTTTCAAGCCTACACAGAACCAAGAGCGGTTTATTATGTTCTCACTGACGGAAATAACATTTTAGGAGGTTCTGGAATTGCTCCTTTAAAAGAAGGAGAGGATAAGGTTTGTGAACTACAAAAAATGTATTTTACAGCAGCAGCTAGAGGAAAAGGACTTGGTTATTCAATGATTCAAAAATGTCTAGATTTTGCCAGATCTCATTCTTTTGAACTGTGTTATATTGAAACCATGCCTAATATGGAAGCTGCTCAAAAATTATATAAGAAAGTAGGTTTTGATTATATCAATCATCACATGGGAAACACTGGCCATTGTTCTTGTCCCATATGGATGACAAAAGCATTGGCATGACATATTTAGAAGGGAGATCTCTTTTTAGAAAGGAATTGAAACCGCTTTTTGAAGTAAAAGAAATTGATTTTTATTTTAAAACAATCTTAAAATCATTTTTTAAGATTGATCCTACTGCTATTGCTTTAGATCCTCATCATGATTTTAATAAAAGTCAAGAAGACAAATTAGGAAAAGCATTAGAACATTTCCTCTCGGAAAAACCACTACAATATATCATAGGTAAAAGTTATTTCAGAGATCTGACTCTAGAGGTAAATAAATCAGTTCTGATACCCAGACCAGAAACCGAAGAGTTGGTAAGTTGGGTTTTGGAAGATCATAATGAATTATCACAAAACCTAACAGTATTGGATTGTGGAACTGGAAGTGGATGTATCGCTATTGCTTTAGCAAAGGAGCAAACCAAATTTGAGGTGTTTGCTGTAGATATTGATCCTGCAGTTTTGGAGGTTGGGATTCAAAATGCTTTTGAAAATAATGCTCAAGTGAAATTTATAAAACAGGATATTCTAAATCTTGAGTCGCTGGACATGAAGGTAAATATTATTGTTTCGAATCCTCCATATATACCGCCTAGTGAACAAATTGAAATGAAACCAAATGTATTAAAACATGAACCTCATTTAGCTTTGTTTGTTCCAGAAGAGGATCCATTAATATATTACAGATCAATATTAGAGTATGGAATGAGCCATCTTGTGAAAAAGGGGTTGATTTATTTTGAAATTAATCCTCGTTTTTTAACTGAGATGAAAAATCTTATATTATCCTATGGGATGTATACGGTAGAGGAACAAAAAGATATTTTTGATAAAATGAGAATGCTTAAGGTTCAAAAAAAGTAATATGGAAGAAATTAAAAATCAAATTAAGACGTTGCGCCAGGAATTGCATGATCATAATCATCGCTATTACATTCTGGATGAACCCATTATTAGTGACTATGAATTTGATCAATTATTACAAACTTTACAAGATCTAGAAAAAAAATATCCAGATTTTTCAGATCCTAATTCTCCAACAAAGCGAGTTGGGGGTGGAATCACAAAATCCTTTGAAACAGTACCTCATAAATACCCTATGTATTCTTTGTCCAACACCTATTCAAAAGAGGAGTTGCTGCAATGGGAAGAACGTTTAAAAAAAGCCCTGGGAGAGGAAGCTCAAATAGAATACACTTGTGAGTTGAAATTTGACGGGGCATCAATCAGTTTGACGTATGAGAATGGAGTTTTAGTTAAAGCCATCACAAGGGGAGATGGAGTGCAAGGAGACAATATCACAACCAATGTAAAAACGATCAAGACAATTCCTTTAAAATTAAAAGCTGATTTTCCAAAATTTTTTGAAATACGTGGAGAAATTCTTTTACCCTGGGAGGGTTTTTACAAAATGAATGAACAACGTGCAGCATTGGGAGAGCCCTTGTATAGGAATCCAAGGAATACAGCTTCAGGAAGTTTAAAGCTTCAGGACAGTCGTATTGTTGCTGATAGACCCTTAACCTGTTTTTTGTATTCTTTGGCAGGAGATTCGCTCCCAGTGAGCTCTCAATTTGAGGCATTAACAAAAGCAAGAGAGTGGGGTTTTAAGGTTCCTGAATCAGCAGAAAAAGTCAATTCCATTGATGAGGTATTTGATTTTATAACCTCATGGGAGGAGAAGAGAAAATCTCTACCATTTGAGATTGATGGAATAGTTATTAAAGTAAACAGCCTTTTTCAGCAAGACGAACTAGGCTTTACTTCGAAAGCGCCACGCTGGGCGATAGCCTACAAGTACAAGGCAGAACAAGCTTCTACACGACTTAACGATGTGCAATTTCAAGTAGGAAGAACAGGCGCTGTGACTCCAGTAGCTCAACTTGAGCCTGTTTTGATTTCTGGAACAACAGTAAAGAGAGCTTCGCTTCATAATGCAGATCAAATTCAAAAGTTAGATCTGCGAATTGGTGATCTTGTTTATGTTGAAAAAGGGGGTGAGATTATTCCAAAAATAACGGGTATCGATCAATTAAACAGAGGAAACTTAGTAGACAGAGTCGTATTTATTGAAAATTGTCCTGAGTGTTATAGCCCATTACAAAGAGAAGAAGGAGAAGCTCAGCATTATTGCGTGAATGACCTCAATTGTTCCCCACAAAAGATTGGAAAAATCCAACATTTTATTGGTCGCAAAGCCATGGACATAGAAGGCTTAGGAGGAGAAACTGTAAGTATTCTTTACAAAGAAGGCCTGTTAAACTCAATTGATGATTTATACCGATTAAGAAAAGAGCAGATTCTTCCCATAGAACGAATGGCAGAAAAGTCAGTAACTAATTTATTGGAGGGTATTGAAAAATCAAAAGAGAAACCTTTTGCTAAAGTGTTATTCGGTCTTGGAATTCGATTTGTAGGAGAGACTGTTGCAAAAAAATTAACTAAAGAATTCGGCTCTATCGATCAATTGGCAGAAGCGAGTATTGAAGCATTGACCAACACAGATGAGATAGGAGATAGAATAGCGCAGAGTGTTGTAGCGTATTTTGTTCAACCTGAAAATAGAAAGCTTGTACAGGCCTTGAAAGATTTTGGACTTCAAGTGGAGTCTATCGCTCCTGTACGTGATGTTCACAAGGCATTTTTGGGGAAAAAATTTGTTGTTTCTGGTGTCTTCGAAGCATTTTCTAGAGAAGATCTAAAAACAGAAATTGAATTTTTAGGGGGTAAAATAGTAAGTTCAGTTTCCTCCAAAACAGATTATCTTGTAGCGGGGGAAGGAATGGGTCCCTCCAAAAAAGAGAAAGCGATTAAGTTTGGTGTCACCATTTTGGATGAGAATTCCTATCAAGCTTTTAAGCAAACCCCCTAGTGATTGTTACATTCATAACATTTTTATTAAAAATAACACATTATGTTTATTTTTTATGCAACAACTAATTGTTTACCTAATATTGCACTTGTATAATGGTTCGAATTTTATCTAATTATATTTTACGTTACCGACTCGAAAAGCAGTTGAACTCTTTGTCATCGGTTTCGAAAAAGAACTTAAAACAGTTTAAAACTATGATTGTTTTACTTCCTCAGGAGTACGAGGTAAACGAACAATTGTTTTTGTCGTTTTCTGAAGAATTTAAAATTTCAATCCAAAACATAACATTAGTGGTATTTAGTCAGAATGACTCAAAAGCAGAAAATATGATGATAACTAACAGAGTTTGTTGTTCTATTGATGCTGTAGGTTTTTGGGGAAATATAAATCAAGATCTAACTTCGCTTTTTCAGGATGAGTTTGATTTATTGATAAACTATTTTGATGAGCAGAAGTTATTACCCTCTTATGTGAGTACATTTTGTAAAGCGAAAGTTCGATTAGGTTTTTCAAATGCAAATCATAAGTTGAATGATTTAATCTTGGCCATCAACCCTAAAGAGACCGAGTTGTTTCTTTCTAATGCTTCAAAATATTTGAAAACAATTTTAAAGAAAGTGTAATGGACTTAAAAGGAATTGGAGTAGCTATGGTTACTCCTTTTAAAGAGAATGGGGAAATTGACTTTGGGGCAATCCCAGGAATCATTGAAAACATTATTACAGGTAGAGCAGATTATCTTGTTGTATTAGGAACTACTGCAGAGATAACTTCACTAACTGATTCAGAAAAGAAAGCACTAATTCAAGGAGTGGTTTCCGCAAATCAAAATCAAATTCCTTTAGTCATTGGCATTGGTGGAAATAATACTGCAAAAGTAATTGCTGAAATTCAATCTACAGATCTAACTCCTTTTCAAGCGATATTATCTGTCTCTCCTTATTATAACAAGCCTACTCAGGAAGGAATTTTTCAGCATTTTAAGCATGTCGCAGAGGCAAGTCCGTTGCCAATCATTGTATATAACGTTCCTTCAAGAACTGGAAGTAATGTTGAGCCCACTACTTTTATTCGTTTGGCTGAAGAAGTTGAAAATATTATTGCGATCAAAGATGCGAGCGGCAGTATGGATCAAGCCCAACAAATGTTAAAAGATTGTGCTCCTCATATCCAAGTAATTTCAGGAGACGATGCACTTACCTTGCCAATGTTGTTGGCTGGAGCAGTTGGAACAATATCAGTATTAGGTAATGCGCTTCCCGTTCCTTTAAAAGAAATGATGCATTATGTGGAGTCAGGGGATTTGAAAAAAGCTTACGGATTGCATTATCAATTACTTGACTTAATTAACCTTATTTTTGAAGAAGGTAATCCTGTGGGAATCAAAGCGCTCTTGCAGTCAATGGGATTATGTTCTAAGGTAGTTCGACTTCCTCTAATTGAGGCAACTTCAGAGCTTCACGAACGTCTTCAAAAGTTTTTAGAGGCCTCCTTGCATAGCCTTTAATCATTAATCAAATACTTTAACATTGTCTTTGAAATAATTATTTCCAATGTCACTGAGATTTAGTACTTTCGCAGGATGAATTTTAAACCGCTTTCAATCTTGATGATAATGATGTTGATCTCAACATTCATTTCTTGTAATGAGTATCAGAAGCTTTTGAATAGTGACGATACTTCTGAAAAGTATAAGCAAGCAGAAGTATATTACAACAGAGGTGAATACCGCAAGGCTAACCGTTTATTGGAACAGATTATTTCAAAGTACAGGGGAAAGCCTCAGGCTCAACGTATTATCTTCTTTTTTGCGGATTCTTATTTTCAAACAAAGAGTTACTATCTAGCAGCCTACCAATATGAGAGTTTTATAAAGTCCTATCCCAAGAGTGACAGAATTCAAGAAGCTACTTTCAAGGCGGCTAAAAGTTATTATTTTTCTTCACCAAAGTATAGTTTAGATCAAGAGGATACGAATACTGCCATTGAAAAACTTCAGGTATTTATCAACTTATACCCCAATTCAGAGTACATTTCTGAAGCAAATCAAATGATATCAGAATTGCAGGAAAAGTTGGAGCAAAAAGATTTTGAAATTGCCAAGCAATATTTCACCATCAGAGATTATCGTTCTGCAATCAAAGCTAGTGAAAACTTTATTGCTGGTTATCCAGGGACAAAGTTTAGAGAAGCGGCTTTATACAATAAGTTCAAAGCTTCCTACGAAATTGCAGTCAATAGTGTTTTATCAAAAAAAATGGACCGTTTGGTGGAATTACAACAACAATACGATGTTATTTTACGTTATTACCCAGAGACTTTTTTTTCCGGAGAATTGGAGAATAAAATGACCACGGTAAATAAAGAATTAGAAAAGTTAAAAAAGACCATTACAACCCTCTCAAAATAAAGATATGACGAAGTATAGAGAATCAAATGCTGCCTTAAATTCAAAGACCTACGATCGAAATAAACTTGAAGCACCGACAGAAAATATATACGAAGCTTTAGCAATTATTGCGAAACGTTCTATTCAAATCAATTTGGATATTAAAAAGGAATTGCACGAAAAGTTGGAAGAATTCGCAACTCATAATGATAGTTTAGAAGAAATCTTTGAAAACAAAGAGCAGATAGAAGTCTCTCGTTTTTATGAGCGTTTACCTAAACCGCATGCATTAGCAGTTGAGGAGTGGTTAAATGAAAAGATTTACCACCGTAACACAGAAGAACCCAATAGCTAACCATGAGTTTGTTGAGCGGTAAAAAGATTTTACTCGGAATTTCGGGAGGAATTGCCGCTTATAAAATTCCTTTGTTAGTTCGCGAATTGGTTAAAAATGGTGCTGAAGTAAAAGTTGTTATGACGCCCTCGGCTAAAGACTTTGTTACTCCATTAACCTTATCGACTTTATCAAAAAACCCTGTCCTTTCTTCTTTTACCGCTACAGATCAAGATAATCCACTTTGGAACGATCATGTTGAATTAGGCCTTTGGGCTGATGCCTTTCTTGTTGCTCCAGCCACTTCCAATACCCTTTCTGCAATGGCGCAGGGACGTTGTAACAACCTACTCCTTGCGGTTTATCTTTCAGCTAAATGTCCTGTTTTTGTTGCTCCAGCAATGGATTTAGATATGTTTGCTCATCCTTCCAATCAAAAGAACATGGAGACTTTAACTTCATATGGAAACAAAGTATTGCCTGTGAGTGAAGGTTTTTTAGCAAGTGGACTAGAAGGAAAAGGACGCATGTTGGAACCCGAAACGATTACCACCCACCTAATTGACTTTTTCAACCCTAATTTGCCATTAAAGAATAAAAAAATATTAATCACTGCAGGTCCTACATATGAGGCAATAGATCCTGTACGTTTTATAGGAAATCATGCTTCTGGAAAAATGGGGTTTGCATTGGCTGAAGTTGCAGCCCAATTAGGAGCAGAAGTCACACTAATATCCGGTCCTACCTCAGAAAAAATAGAACATCCAACAATTAAAGTTGAAAAAGTTGTTAGTGCCAAAGCGATGTTTGAAGCAGTAAAAAAGAGCTATTCTCAAGCAGATATCGCTATAGCTGCAGCAGCTGTAGCCGACTACAAGCCTGATGTTGAAGCTGAACAAAAGATTAAAAAGAAAACCGATCAATTCACTCTTAATTTGGTTCCCACCCAAGATATACTTGCTTATATGGGTTCTCACAAGAAAAAACAATATCTACTGGGTTTTGCTCTTGAAACAGAAAATGAATTGGATAACGCCAAAGGGAAACTTGAAAGAAAGAATCTAGATGGTATCGTATTAAATTCTCTCCAAGATTCAGGAGCTGGATTTTCTGTTTCGACCAATAAAATTACTTTTTTACACGCAGACAAAAGCATTCAAACTTTTCCACTCCAATCAAAATATGCATGCGCCCAAGCTATTTTCGATCAAATCTTACCTCATGATACGTAACTTATTAATTCTGTATTTATTTTTTTCCATTGGAACATCCCATGCACAAGAGCTAAATGCTCAGGTTATTGTGAATTCTGATTTGGTTAATCAAACAAATCAGCAAGTATTCAAAACTCTTGAACGTTCTATAAACGAGCTAATAAATACTCAGGTTTGGACCGGAGAGTCTTACTTGAATCAAGAAAAAATTACTTGTTCATTTGTATTCAACCTAACACGCTACAACAATGGTCAATTTGAAGCAACTCTTCAAGTTCAGTCCCAACGCCCTGTTTTTGACACCAATTATGATAGTCCCATTTTAAATTTTTTAGACAAAGACATTGTTTTTTCATATCAAGAATTTGAGCCCCTCTTTTTCAATCAATCTAGTTTTGAGTCCAATTTGATTTCATTGATTAGTTATTACGCATATATAATCATTGGAATGGATGCAGATAGTTTTTCTCAAAAAGGCGGAACTCCATTTTACGAAAGTGCTTTGCAAGTTGTTAATTTAACTCAAACTTCTTCAGGGAAAGGATGGAAACCTTCAGATGGAACTCGAAATCGATTTTGGTTAATTGATGCTTTACGATCCAATACGTTCCGAGAATTTAGACAAACTTTGTATGATTATCATCGTAAAGGATTGGATACCATGACAGAAGATCCTTTAGAAGGTAAAAAAAGCCTAATGAATGCACTTAATCAACTGGAACCCTTAAATCAAAGAAGGCCCAATAACTTTTTAATTCAAATATTTTTTGACGCTAAAGTAGAAGAGATTGTTAGTCTCTTTCAAAAAGGACCAAAAGTTGATTTTAAAGAAACAGAAGAAATATTAAAAAAAATCGCTCCTTTTTTCGGTGCAAGATGGAAACAAATCAAGGCTTAATTTTTTAGAATATCCGTATCTTTCCACCAAATTATTAACCAATAAAATTGCCTTGTTAACGCATCTACAAATACAAAACTTTGCTCTTATTGAACATTTGGAGGTTTCTTTTTTAGAGGGAATGACATGTATTACAGGGGAAACAGGGGCAGGAAAATCAATTCTATTAGGTGGACTTTCTCTTGTTTTGGGTAAACGTGCGGAGATGTCCAGTTTATTAGATCCAACTAAAAAATGTATTGTAGAGGCCACCTTTGATTTGAAGGCATACGAATTAAAGTCACTGTTTGAATCACTAGACCTTGATTATGAAGAAGAAACGCTTTTACGTCGTGAAATTCTTCCACAGGGAAAGTCTAGAGCATTTATCAACGACAGTCCAGTTTCTCTCACTATTCTTCAGCAAATTGGCAATAGACTTATTGATATCCACTCTCAGAATGATACCCAATCATTACTTGAAAATGAACGTCAATTTGAGTTGTTAGATGCTTTGGGTAAAAATAATTTGCATTTAGAAAAGTATTCAGAGTTACTAGGTGTTTATAAGGAAACCTCTGAAGAATATAGTTATTGGTTAAATCAAAAAAATCAATCCCAAGACGCACTTGAATTAAAGCAATTTCTGTTTGATGAATTGGATTCTGTAGTATTAAATCCGAATAGTTTTTTGGAAATGGAATCGAAAATCGATTCGCTTTCCCATGTAGAATATTTGCAATCTAATTTGGTAGAATGTATTCAGTTGTTTGAAAATGAGACTACGGGCGTGTTTGATCAAATATTGCGATTGAATATGCTTAGTCAAGGGTTGACTCAAAAATCAAGTCAGTTTTCTTCCTTAAGTGAACGCATGAAGGGACTTGCAGTTGAATCAGAAGATTTGTTGGATGAATGCAAACGTTTACTCGAAACACTAGAGGTTAATCCAAAAGAGTTAGAGCAATTACAGAGCGAGTTAGATCTTATTAATACATTATTTCAAAAACATAAAGTATTGACCATAGAGGAGTTAGTTGAAGTGAAAAACACCTTAGAGAAAGAACTTCAAGATACCATGGATATAGACGGTACCTTAGAGACGCTGTCGAATAAAAAAAGTAAGATTGAAGACGAACTTAAAAAAATCACTCAATTACTCTCTAAAAACAGAAAGCAAGCGGCTACTGTTGTTCAAATAGAATTAAAAAGTCTAGTAGGGAAAATGGGGATGCCTGATGCTATTTTTAAAATTGAGTTCCTCTCCTCAGAAAGCTTTTTAGCAAATGGAACCGATATAATTTCATTTCAATTTAGCCCAAACAAAGGAAGCCAATTTAATTTATTGAGAAAAGTAGCCTCTGGAGGGGAATTATCTCGGATTATGTTGGGGATCAAATCTATTTTATCACGGTACAAAAAATTACCTACCCTTATTTTTGATGAGATTGACACGGGAGTATCTGGTAAAATATCAGATAGTGTAGCCGACCTTATGATTGCGCTATCAAGTCAGCTTCAGGTGCTTACCATAACCCATTTACCACAAGTAGCTGCAAAAGGAAATCATCACTTTAAAGTGCAAAAAGTAACTGAAAACGGACAAACACGTTCTCAACTTATCTCCTTAGGATCAGAAGCGCGTATTGAGGAAATTGCAATGATGTTGTCTGGGAATCAAATAACGCCAACTGCTATTGCACACGCAAAACAATTAATGAATTAAATGTATCTTTGAACACAAAATTTAACAGATGACACATAAAATTTTAGAAGGGAAAAAAGGAATTATTTTTGGTGCTTTAGATGATCAATCTATCGCTTGGAAAACAGCTGAGTCAGTTGCCGATGCTGGAGGTACTTTCGTCCTTACCAATGCACCCGTTGCACTCCGTATGGGAACAATCAATACATTGGCAGAAAAAACAGGATCTAATGTAATTGCTGCTGATGCAACAAATATAGAAGATCTAAATGCTTTAATTGATAAGGCACAAGAAACTCTTGGCGGGAAACTTGATTTTGTACTCCACTCAATAGGAATGTCAGTAAATGTTCGAAAAGGGAAACACTATACCGATTTAAACCATGATTGGATGGCAAAGGGATGGGATGTTTCTGCAGTATCTTTTCACAAATTAATGCAGTGTCTTTATAAAAAAGATGCAATGAATCCATGGGGGAGTATTGTGGCTCTTTCATACATCGCGGCACAGCGTACTTTTCCAAATTACAACGATATGGCTGATAACAAAGCGTATTTGGAATCCATAGCACGTAGTTTCGGTTATTTTTTTGGGAAAGACAAGAAAGTTCGTGTAAATACTATTTCTCAGTCTCCTACATTAACAACAGCAGGAAAAGGAGTTGAAGGTTTGGACGGTTTTCTTAAGTATGCAGAGAAAATGTCTCCATTAGGTAATGCAACTGCAAAAGAGTGTGCAGATTATACAGTTTCTTTATTCTCAGACTA
>PAOB01000048.1 GCA_002708445.1 Candidatus Arcticimaribacter sp. | reverse complement strand
TGGAGCATCAATAACAAAAACACGAGGAATTGAGTTAGATACCTCAAGGCTGGTTGTCGCTCCGCCAACTGCAATTTCATTGACCGTAACCGAGCTTGTAATGGGTGTAGAAAGATACAAATAGTGGCCTTGGTTAGGAATTGCATTACTCCCGGCTTCACTTGAATAGGCAATTGGCGGAATGTAATGAACTTTACTTAGTTGCGCATTGAGCTTGAACTGCACCACAAACAAAATGGTAAATACAATTAAAGCCCTCATTTTTAAATTTAATATTTATTGTGAAATTAAGGGAATTGATCATCAACTCTTTCATTTTTCAAAAAAATAAATGCGCAAAACAGCTTTTAAAGATTAACAAAAGTAAAGATGTTCAATTGATCTCTTCTTCCTTCGTTAAAAAACTGGTTCATGTATCCCAATTCTAGTCTTACTTTTTTGTTTAAATTATAGCCAAATCCACTATACAATCTGTTCCGATCGTAAAGTTTGGATTTTGTGTTCAAAAACAACTCATTGTATGCAGAAAAATAATACTTGTTTTCTTCTTCAGAACTGATTGGAACATTAACCCCTAGAAAATAACGAACCCGCATTTTAAAATCAGATTCGACAAAACGTTGTTCAAAACGATATCGATGACTCAATTTCAGTTTCCCTAGTTTTTGTTTTGATATGAATTGTTGAAAAATTCGGTGCTCATTTACACTCTTTTTTAGATCCATTTCGGAATTGTAATTCTCCGATAAGATGTAACCGTATCCCAGAAGAATGTTTTTTTTACTTTCTCCAAAGGTGTAACCCAATCCAGTTCTCAACAACAACTGCTCTAGATCACCAATAGCATCGTAGTTTCGATACTGAACCTCATGATGCAAATTCCATTTTTCATTCAATTGCTTGTTTCCGATGTAAATCAACCAATTTCCTAAGTTACTTTCTTGTCCTTGAACCAAATTTGGTAGCGCAAACACCAAAGTCAACGCTACCCAAAATGATCTTTTTATCAATTTATTTTTAGTCATAGAAATGAACTACTCCTGAATTAATATCATACATCCCACCTACTATTTTAATTTCTCCATTGGTTTGCATTTCTCCTAAAACTGGACTATCCTCTACAATTTTATCAATCGTAAGCTCTACATTTTTTTTAGCTACTTCATTCACAAAATCAATGTTCGATGAATTTCTTAGGCTAGCATCTTCTGGAGAGCTAACTCCATTTACTGCTGGTTTGATTTTTGATAACATCCCCGTTAGATTTCCTAATTTAGCGTCATCGCAAGCTCCCTTTACAGCTCCGCAAGCCGTGTGTCCCAAAACAAGAATAAGTTTTGTCCCTGCAAGTTTACACGCAAACTCCATACTCCCAAGAATATCGTCATTCACAAAGTTTCCTGCAATACGAGCACTAAAAATATCCCCTATTCCCTGATCAAAAATCAATTCTGAAGATACTCTAGAATCAATACAACTTAAGATTGTAGCAAAAGGATATTGTCCTTTACTTGTATCTTTCACTTGTTCCATCAAATCCCGATTTACTTTTGTTTTTTCTTGAAACCTGGTGTTCCCCTCTTTTAGGAGTTGCATTGCAGAATCAGGGGTTATTGATGCTTGTGTTTCTTTTGTGTGTGCTTTCATTTCTATTGTTTTAACTGTTTTTTTACTTTTTAACACCTTAATTAGTGCAAAACTTAAAGTAAATTTTGAGCTTTACTAAAAGTATGTTTTATGCGTTTTGCGTGAAAATTTTACAAGAAAAAATCTGGGGGTGGAGAAATAATATTCAAACGAGGTTTTGAATACCTTTTTGATACGTAAGCTAGGGTACTCTTTTTTGAATATGCAAAATATTGAGAATTGTTGGATTTGAGTAGGGGTAATAAAATTTCAAAATCCAAATGCTTTTCATTCCCTTTTTCTTCCTCAGAGTTAGAAAATATTTCAGAAACATCTAGAGAGTTTTGGGTAATAACGTGAGCTACAGGTGAAACTATGAAAAGTAGGGATACTAATGAAAAAAGTATGATTGTTCTTTTTTTGGGCATCAAAAATACGTTTGTACTGCAAATATATGAATACTTTTGTTTTGTCTCAAATCCTTAAATAAGCTTTTTTCTCAATTAAAAAAAAAGTTTCAAACATTGATGACGCTCCTGTCAATCTTCAATAAATGACTCAGAGGTACCTTCCCAATCTGGATCGGCAGCTCCGTTCCAAGAAGTTTTTAAACTATCAATTGCAACGGCATGAACTCTTCCAAAACGGGCAATTTTATCGATCATTTTGTGAGGCTGAAGAACCGGGTCAAGATCCGCGTTAATCTCAGAAATTTTTGAGTGATTTTCCACCCAAAGTGTATCTCCAACAGGATAAACTCTAGGAAGAATCAAGGCTTTTTCTAGAGAAATATTCTGATCGACATAACGACTAACTACCTGAACAACAGCTGGAACAATTCTACTTCCACCTGCCGCACCGAGGGCAAGAACAACCTTGTCTTTTTTTGAAAGTAGTGTTGGTGAAATATGAGAGTTCGCACGATCGCCGGGTTTGTAATCTCCAAGATATCCCCCAAGGGTAACAGCATAAATAAACCCAAGACCTTTTGAGGCCACTTTTGACCCCATTATTGGACCAACTGTCTGGGTTAGGGAAACAACATTTCCGGAGGAATCGGCGGTTGTTAAATGGGTTGTATGCCCATCGGGGGCTTTCCATGATTCAGGAATTTGTGAGGACTCCACAGAAGCAATAGTTTGTGTTTGACCGTCAATCTCCTGTGCAATTTTTCCTGCATTTTTGTAAGACAAAATCATTTTTAAAGAATCTGGATACTTTTGAGCTTTCCGGAATTGATACGCATATCGAATCGCTTTTCCCATAGTTACCGCCCAATCATTTTCGGAAAGAGGGGGTTTTATTTGGTCTAAAATCTGTAAAATCTGAACAGTAATAGCTCCAAAAGACGGCAAATACAGGGCGTGAACCTTATGCCCTCTGTAAATACCTTCGACTACTTCGGCGTCCAATGCTTTGTAATTTTTCAGGTCTTCTAAAGTCAATATCCCGCCGTGAGATTGAACGTCTTTTACCATTTTTTCTGCTATTTCTCCTTCGTAAAAACCTTTATGACCTTGGGCGGAGATTGCTTTTAGAGTTGTACCAAGATTTTTCTGAATAAAAAGAGAATTTGCTTTTAAAACTGAACCATCGCTGTTTAGAAAATTTTCTGCCGTTCCTTCAAATTCTTTGAGCTCATCCAGAACCAATCCTTGACGATAAGTTTCGCCCGGTAAAATCATAAATCCCCTTTCGGCATAATCAATTGCTGGTTGCATAACCGTGTACAGGTCGAGTAAACCGTGTTCTTTTTGCAATTTAATTAACCCTGCAACAACCCCCGGAATCCCAATGGTTTCATAACCATAAGAGAACTTTTCTTCCAAAGGAACATAATTCGTAGGCACCTCAGTCGAAGCGTCTACCCCACCAATTTTGCCGTCTTCCTTTTTGTAAATTGCCTGAAGTCTTCCACCAATTCCACTCATACTAGGCTCAACTACAGCTAATGTAAAAGCCGAGGCTACAGCAGCATCAAAGGCATTTCCTCCCATTTGATACATTGATATTCCTGATTTTGTCGCCAAAGGATGTGCGCTAGAAACCACATTGTTCTTAATTTTTGCTTTTTCATAAAATGAATTACAAGATGAAAAAAACAACAGCAAAAACATTAAGGTCGAAAACTTAATACAAACTTTCATAATACAATTTTTATTTAAATTTTTGTAAATCAGAAGCTAATGCTTCCACTTGTTCCATAACACGCAACAAGTTACCTCCCCAAATTTTTTCAATTTGTTCTTGAGTGTATCCTCTTTTAACAAGCTCTTTGGTAACATTTAAAGTCTCTGAAGCATCACTCCAGCCCTCTATTCCGCCTCCACCATCAAAATCGGAGCTAATTCCCACATGATCGATCCCAATTTTATTTTTGATGTAATCAATATGATCTACAAAATCACTAACCGAAACAGGTGGAACGTCTTTCTTGAGAGCTGTAAGTTGGTCTTTTACTAAAGACTCTAATTTTTTGCTTTCTTTGATGTACTTCTGAAGCTCATCAAATTCCAAGGCTCTCATCTGGTATTTGTCCAAAACCTCAATGTTGTTTTTGGCTCCAATACTTTTAAGAAGAGCATCTTTGGCTTTAAAGTAATTGTTGTGCTTTTCGGTATTCAAATAAGAACTAAAAGCAACTGTTTGAACCACTCCTCCACTTTCTTTGACCCATTGTAATTGCTCATCGTCTAAATTTCTGGAATGATCACACAAAGTTCGAGCCGATGAATGGGAGGCAATTACTGGAGCTTTTGAATGCTCAATCATTTGTCGGATTGCTTCTTTTGAAGGGTGCGAAATATCGATCATCATTCCGTAATAATTCATTTTCTCGATGACTTGCTTTCCCAAATCGCTGAGACCATTATGCAAATAAACATTATCCTTTTCGCCTGTATTAGAATCTGATAGCTGACTGTGCCCGTTATGAGCCAACGACATGTAGCGTGCTCCACGATTGTAAAAAACCTCAACATTGTTGATGTCCTCGCCTATTGGATACCCGTTTTCGACTCCAATCATGGCAACTTTTTTTCCACTTTTCCATATCCTTCTAACATCATTTGCTGTAAGTGCTAGTTCTAATTGATCGGGGGCATACGTTTTTACCAAACGATGAATGGCACTAAACTTATCATCCGCATTTGCTGCTGCTTTGGCATAACCAGATGCATTCAAACTGTCTTGTCCGGTGTAGACAATAAACCATGCCACATCAAGTCCTCCCTCTTGCATTCCGGGTAAATGAACTTGAGATTGAGTTTCGGAACTGTAATTCAGAGAATCAGTAAAATTTCCCGTATTAATATCGTCATGGGTATCAATCGTTATTACAGCTTTGTGGATTTGTTCGGCTTTCGTTAAACTGGACATGGGTTTAGACTTTTTTTCTTGAGAACAACTACAAATAAGAAAGATAATTAGTAATACATTTATTTGATGGGAAAATCGCATAATTGAAAAGATTTTCAACTAAGTTATGAAATCTTTTTAAAGTGATTTTCTTGGAGCCAAGCAAGCTCTCACTTTACCCAATTTGTATCCAAATAGTCTTTGATTATTAGGATTCGCTCAATCTATCCAATACTTCCAAACAAACATATCAATGCAGGGGGCATCAAATAATTATTTCTAATGTTTTAAGAGGGTCAAAACTCAAGTTTCCATGAAAAAAAACTAATTTGCATAAAAATAAAAAACATGCAAAGCTCAGAAATATCATCAATCATCTACAAAAAACTTCTTGAAAATGGTTTGACTGAAAATCTTGCTGAAGTGACCACAACGGGAATTCTTCTTTTGTCATACATCCTCATTTCAATATTTCTTTTTTGGATTTCTAGGAAGATTATTATTGGGTTCTTTACTCGAGTTTCTAGAAAAACCAAAAGTACCTTCGATGATATTTTGCTCTCCCACAGAACACCCAAATTACTCTCTTATTTCCCCTCGTTGTATTTGTTACACAAGCTTGTTCCTGAGCTTTTAACATCATATCAATGGCTCGAAAATGTTTTTGAGGCAATATCAGTAATTGTGGCTATTGCGCTAACTCGTGCTTTGTTGAAATCGCTTAATGATTATTTAAAAACATTGAGAACCTTCAAAGACAAACCCATTGACAGCTACATTCAGGTGATTATGATCTTTCTTTGGTTTATTGGAGGAATTATTATTCTCTCTGTACTGACCGGAACCGAAGTAGGAGCTTTTTTGACCACACTAGGAGCCCTATCCGCAGTATTACTCTTTGTTTTCAAAGACACCATTTTGGGATTTGTCGCTAGTGTTCAAATTACAGTTAACGATACCGTTCGAATTGGAGACTGGATTAGTATGCCCAACAGCAATGCAGATGGTAACATAATTAGCATCAGCCTTTCAACAGTTCAAGTACAAAATTTTGACAACACCATTACATCCATTCCAACCTACAAATTAATTTCTGACTCTTTCATCAATTGGCGAGGAATGAGCGATTCTCCTGGAAGAAGAATCAAACGCTCGCTTCTGATCAAAGTAAGTAGTGTTCACTTTCTAAAAGACGAAGAGCTTTTACAACTCAAAAAAATCAAATTATTGTCTGAATTTATCCAAACCAAGGAAAATGACATCAAAGCGCATAATTCAAATTCAAAGGCAGACAAATCTCTATTGATAAATGGGCGTAACCTAACCAATATTGGGTTGTTTAGAAATTACACAGAAGCCTATTTGGAGCAGCACCCCATGTTGAATAAAGACATGACTTTGATGTGTAGACAATTGGCACCAAGTCCTCAAGGTATTCCCATCGAAATCTACGTCTTTAGCAAAGATAAAGTGTGGAAAAACTATGAGCATATTGTTGCAGATATTTTTGACCATTTGTTGGCCTCTACTGAATATTTTCAATTAGAGTGCTTTGAACTCTCACCTGTATTTCCTCCGTCAAATGTTTAAAAAAATACTTTTTACAGGACTTCTACTCTCATGTTTTATTTCATTGGAACAAAATATGACAGGCAAAGAACTGATCGATAAAAGCATTCAGTATCACGACCCAAATAACAATTGGGCTAAATTTTCTGGTGAATTGAAAATCACCATGGAAACTCCATCTAAGGATCCGAGAATAAGTTCTGTGTTTTTTGATTTGCAAAAAGAATATTTTAGAAATCAGTACAACAGCGATTCAAATTTAATTTTTCAAGAATTAGACAAAGGAGTTTGTTCGATTCTCTTCAATAGGAAGGCCAAATTTACCTCCGAAGAACAAAAAAAATACCGCCTCACTTGCGATCAAACCAAACGAACAAGAGATTACTACACCTATTTGTACGGTCTTCCGATGAAACTCAACGACCCAGGTACACGAATCAATCCCAAGATTGAAAAACGAAGCTTTAAAGGAAAAGAATATTGGGTTGCTCAAGTAGATTATGAAAAAGAGGTGGGAAATGACCGTTGGTATTTTTATTTCGATCCGATCACTTTTGCCATGGAAGTTTATCAGTTTTATCATGAGGAATCAAAAAACGATGGGGAGTACATTCTATTGACCGAAGAAATTGTAGTCAACGGAATCAAAATGCCCAGAAATAGAGCTTGGTATTACAACAAAAACGACAAATACCTCGGAACTGATTTTCTGTTTAAAAAGTCAAACCATCAATAATTTATGTTACTCAACCAAATTCATGCGATATGGAATCCAGAATGCTATCACGGTCGGGGAAAATCCAAAAGATTTTTTGAGGGCTGGTATTACAAAATAATAAGTTCAGATCAAAAACAGGCACTTGCAATAATTCCCGGAATTGCAATGGACGAAAATGGCGAAAAACAAGCTTTTATTCAAGTTTTAGACGGAAGAAATCTCAAAGCTTCCTATCATAAATTTAACGCTCAAGAATTTATTCCTAAACCCAAAACACATGATTTACAAATTGGAAAAAATCGTTTTACAAATAACAGCATTGAGCTTGATCTACCAGACTTAAAAGGAAGTTTACGATTTAGGGACAGGAATCCGTGGCCGAGCAGCTGGAATTCGCCCGGTATTATGGGGCCTTTTTCTTTTGTTCCCTTTATGGAATGTTACCACGGAATTTTGAGTATGGACCACCGCATTGAGGGAAGCTTGATTCATCAAGATAAAGTCATTTCTTTTGAACAAGGAAGAGGGTACATGGAAAAAGACTGGGGACATTCTTTTCCGGAGGGTTATGTTTGGATGCAAAGCAATCATTTCAGTAAAGCAGGAATATCCGTCAAAGTATCGATAGCCAAAATCCCTTGGATCGGATCTTCCTTTATCGGTTATATTGCTGGGGTTTTGATTCATGGAGAACTAATTCAATTTACAACCTACAACAAAACTCAATTAAAGCAGTGTTCTGTTTCTAAAAAAGAGGTGATAATCGAAATGGGAAATAAATCGCACAAACTATGGATTCGAGCAGAGCGAGAGAAAGCAACCCCACTGGCAGCTCCAATTGCTGGTTTTATGGATGCACGAATTGAGGAGAGTATGAATGCTAAAATTCACCTAAAATTGATGAAAATAAAAACAGGGGAAATCTTGTTGGAAGACATAGGAACATCAGCAGGAATTGAAGTTGCAGGGAATTATGCTGTTTTACTAAAATAAGTCAACTTATTTTTTTAAAAATCTCAAGTACAGGGCAAAAAGACAGAGAAACGAACCCCCAGGCAACAAAAACAATCCAACCAATAAAGGATAAAATTTCTTAGGATCCGTTCTTTTTACTACTTCTGGCAGCTCTTTTAAATGCTGTTTAAAGCTCTTTTTTAACATAAAGTAATTCCTAGTCAAATTTAAGTTTCTTTTTACAAGGATTGCAAATTTAATTTGGATAGATCAAAAAAACAGATTCAATCAGTATCTTTAACTTTTTGAGCACTAAAGCAATAAAATAAGATAACGTACTTTTGTAAAAACAAATTTTTTGAAACAGCTTTTTCCAATACTGCAATGGCTTCCCAAGTACCAAAAAAAGATGCTTTGGAATGATGCTATTTCTGGAACTACTGCCGGAATATTAGCGATTGCTCAAGGAATGGCTTATGCTATGATCGCAGGACTACCCCCTGTTTTTGGGCTTTATGCTGCACTGACTCCACAAATCATTTATGCAGTTATGGGTACTTCCCGACAGCTGTCCATAGGACCCGTTGCAATGGATTCTTTGATTGTTGCTGCTGGGATCGGTACCCTCCAAATTGTTGGATTTGAACAATACATTGCTGCTGCTGTTTTCCTGGCACTTTTTGTGGGCTCAATTCAATTGTTGTTAGGAGCCTTCAAACTTGGTTTTTTAGTCAATTTTCTATCCAAACCCGTTTTGAGTGGATTTACCTCTGCTGCTGCAATAATTATTGGCCTGAGTCAATTGAAACATATTTTGGGCATTAATTTGGTGCAAACAAATCAAATTCATGTCCTTCTAAGTGAAGTCGTATCGAACATTTCAAAAACCCATCTACTTAGTTTTGGACTGGGGGTGATGGGAATCGTACTGATCAAAACTTTTCAAAAAATAAACAAAAAAATTCCTGCAATTCTGCTTGTTGTAGCTCTTGGGACCCTGCTGTTGTATTTTACTCAATGGCAGCTTGTCGGAATAAAAATTGTAGGAGATATCCCCCATGGGCTTCCAGATTTGAGTATTCCAAGTTTTGACAAAAACCAGTTTACAGAGCTTATTCCTGTTGCCATCACACTGGCAATGGTTGGTTTTACTGAGGCAATATCAATTGCTAAAGCCATAGAAGAAAGACACACCGAATACGAAGTAGATCCCAATCAAGAATTAATTGCATTGGGTAGTGCAAATATTGTAGGATCTTTTGCCCAATCATACCCCACTACTGCATCCTTTTCCAGATCAACTATTCAAGATCAAGGAGGAGCAAAATCAGGGATTGCATCCTTATTCAGTGCAGGACTTGTACTGCTTACCCTGCTTTTTTTGACCCATCTTTTTTATTATCTCCCCATTCCAATTTTAGCCGCAATTATTATGGTTTCAATTTTTGGTTTGATCGATTTTAATTACCCCAGAAAACTTTGGCGCAAAAACAGAGAAGAATCCATTTCTTTTGTATTTACATTTATCATAACGATGACCGCAGGGATTCCTCAGGGAATACTCTTTGGTACCCTGATATCGCTGTTGACAATGATCTACCGAACATCGAACCCCCATATTGCTGTACTGGGAAAAATCAAAGGAACCCAGTATTACAAAAACATCATTCGTTTTGAAAACGATATTGAAATTGATGACCGAATTTTAATCCTCCGATTCGATTCACAACTGTTCTTTGGAAACAGAGACTACTTCAAAAAAGAATTTACAAAACAAATCAAAGAAAAAGGTAATGCCCTAGAAGTCGTGATCCTCAATGCAGAAACCATTAATTACATTGACTCAAGTGCACTGAGCATGCTAGAAAAAATATTTGAAGACCATAAAAACCAAGGGCTAAAAATTATGATTGCTGGAGCTACTGGGCCTGTGCGCGACATCATCTTTGACCATGATTTAATCCAAATAATTGGAGAAGAAAATTTATTCATCAAAACCTCAGAAGCAGTAACTGCCTTTTTGGAGGGAACAACAACCTCTGCAATTCAGAAAAAAATAACCCTTCAAAGTCAAATAAAAACAAATCTTACTCAAATAAACCCTAATAAAAAATAAACCTAAATGCTAGTCGAACAAATTTACACCGGATGTTTAGCGCAAGGCGCATATTACATTGAAAGCCAAGGAGAGGCTGCCATCATAGACCCTTTACGTGAAACAACACCCTACCTCAAAAAAGCAGAAAAAAATGGCGCTCAAATCAAATACATTTTTGAAACTCACTTTCATGCAGATTTTGTTAGTGGACATCTGAGTTTATCAAAAAAAACAAATGCTCCAATCGTTTTTGGACCTACAGCAAAGACACATTTTGAATCAATAATCGCAACCGATGGGCAACAATTTTCACTAGGAGAATTAACCATAATTGCACTCCATACCCCCGGACACACCACCGAAAGCACAACCTACTTGCTTAAAGACAAAGAAGGTAAAGATAATGCAATTTTTAGCGGAGACACTCTGTTCTTGGGGGATGTTGGGCGTCCAGATTTAGCTCAAAAAGCAGCAAAAATGTCTCAAGAACAACTAGCAGGAATGCTCTACAAAAGTTTACGAACTAAAATAATGCCCCTTGCTGATGATGTTATTATTTATCCAGCACACGGAGCGGGTTCGGCCTGTGGAAAAAACCTAAGTAAAGAAACTGTGGGAACCCTTGGAGAGCAAAAAAAATTAAACTATGCTCTTCGAGAAAACATGACCGAAGCTGAATTTATCAAAGAGGTTACCGAGGGATTACTACCACCCCCCACGTACTTTCCTCTGAATGTGAAAATGAACAAAGAAGGTTATGAGGACTTTGAAGACGTAATCAAGAGAGGTCAAAAAGAATTTTCTGCCCAAAAAATCGAAGAAATCGCAAATCATTCGGATGCTATTATTTTGGATGTTCGAAGTCCAGATGAATTTGCCAAAGGCCACATTCCCCAATCTGTTTTTATTGGACTCGACGGAGGTTTTGCTCCTTGGGTTGGTTCGGTTATTGGAGACGTAAAACACCCCCTGCTGCTTGTAACTCCAAAGGGAAGAGAACGCGAAACCATCACCCGACTTTCAAGAGTAGGTTTTGACAATACACTAGGTACACTCAAAGGAGGATTCGAAAGCTGGAAAAATTCTGGAAAAGACACAGATCAAGTAAAATCAATAACTGCTGAGGAATTTAAAAACAGTATTGCTGGAAACACCAAAATCTTTGATGTGCGCAAACCCGGAGAATTTGCTTCAGAACATATTCCTCAAGCATCCAATACTCCTCTAGATTTTATTAATGAACATCTGGAAGAATTTCCAAAACAAAAAGAATTTTATGTTCATTGTGCGGGAGGTTACCGCAGTATGATAGCCGCCTCGATTTTGAAAAGAAGAGGAATTCACAATCTTTTGAATGTAGAACTTGGATTTAAGGCCATCAAAGAAGTGGGAATAAAAACAACAGACTATGTTTGTCCAACCACTTTGTAAGTTTATCAAAAAAAATGATGTATGAAGTCATATTTAAATAATTTAGGACTGAAAAACCAGTCTTCAAAAGAGGAATTACTAGAGTTTATTACACCAGGAGGGGTCTTGTATTTGGTGATGAATCGCCCAGAAGTTCACAATGCCTTTGATTCAGAGCAAATGAAAAATCTTACACAAGCCCTTGAAAAGGCAAAGTCTAACCCAAAAGTAAGGGTGGTTGTTTTGACAGGAGAGGGAAAAAGTTTTTGTGCTGGTGGAGACATCAGCTACATGAAAACCATGGGACAAAATACATTTGAGGAAAATAAAGCCGATGGTTTGGCTCTAGCACAATTGATGAACAGCCTTTATTACCACCCAAAACCCACGATTGCTCAAGTAAAAGGGGCAGTATTTGGCGGCGGTGTTGGACTGGTATGTTGTTGTGATATTGCAGTGGGAAGTTCCGATATTAAGCTCGCTTTGAGTGAAGTTAAGATTGGTGTCATTGCTTCAACCATTTCTCCTTATGTAATCCAAGCGGTTGGAACAAAAACAGCAAAACGCTTGATGTTGACTGGAGAGACCCTGACTTCTGAAATGGCTTTGAAACACGGTTTTATTTCTGAAATAGCAGAAACAAATCAACTGGAAAATGCTATCGAAATGCTGACCCAATCTCTTTTAAAAAATGGACCAGAGGCACTACAAAAAACAAAAGCCTTGGTTTTTGAAGTAGCACACAAAGAAATTGATCAAAAGCTGATGGACTTCACTGCTGACTCTATCGCCCAAGTCCGATCTTCCCCAGAGGCAAAAGAAGGACTCAGTGCTTTTTTAGAAAAAAGAAAACCTCTTTGGAATAATCCTTTCCAAAAAAATTAAATAACTATCTTCGGGGTTTATTAAAAAAACACTTTTTATTTATGAGAAAACACTTTTTAAGTGTTCTATTTATTTTGAATTTTAACCTCGTTCTTTCACAATCCCCCTCAGATAGAAACTCCCTTCAAAAAAACAATCTTTACCTCTATTGGGGTTGGAACTGGAGCGCTTACACCGATTCCAACATCAAATTCAAAGGAGATAATCACAACTTTGTTTTGGCTGATGTAACAGCACAAGACCGGCCTTCCCCTTTCAGTTTCAAAACATATTTACATCCATTGCACATTACCAGTCCACAGTACAATGTTCGTGTGGGATATTTTTTTAAAGACCGCTGGGATATTTCGTTGGGGGTAGATCATATGAAATATGTTGTCGATCAAAACCAAACGGTTTATCTTTCTGGTTTCATCAACGGTACCGGCTCGGGTTATGACGGCAACTACAACAACAGTCCCGTAGTAATAGAACCCGGATTCTTAGAATTAGAACATACCGATGGGTTAAATTACGTGAATTTAGAAGTTCGAAAACACACCCAACTCCTAAAATTTGGAAAGTTCGACCTCAACGGTCAACTGGGAGGTGGGCTTGGGGGATACATGCCCAAAACAGACGCTTCCCTTTTGAATTTTAAACGAAACGACGAATGGCATTGGGCGGGGTTTGGAATGCATCTTGTCACGGGTTTGAATCTTACATTCTTACAACGTTTCTTCGTACAAACAGAACTCAAAGGAGGCTACATTAATCTGCCCAACATCAAAACTACCTCCAGTCCAACAGATGGTGCCAAACAAAAATTTATGTTTTCTCAAATCAATATTCTCTTTGGGGGCATTTTCAATTTGAATAAAACAGATTCAAAATCTGAAACAATATCTCTCTGACATACAAGCTTTAAAAAAATTAATAAATACTTATTTAAATAAGTATTTCATAAACAAACTTACTCCACTTTTTTTAGGGTCAGTTGTTTTTTGTTTTCATTGATGCTAACCTTAATCTCTTGTCCTTTTTCCCAGTCGAGTATTTCGAAATATTCCATGGGCGGGGTAATACACAAATTGCTTTATCCTACCTGAATGATCTTGAGTTTGAACCTCTCTTTTAGTGGTTTTCTTGCCATAGTAATGATTTGATTGTATAGTAAAGTTAACCTAAAACACCTATCTTACCACAAAACCCAAACAACCATGTGCCGATACAAAACAAAAGTAATGTGCTGGGTCGATGGAGACACCCTGCTTTGCATGATTGACCTAGGTTTTCACACCCATAAGGAAGAACGCATCCGACTGGCTCGTATTGACGCTCCCGAGCTTAGAGGCGAACACAAAGAACAAGGCAAAGCCCTAAAATAAATCCTTGGCAAACGATATCCCGAAGGAACATTACTTACCCTTGAAAGTAAAAAAAGGGACAACTACGGGCGCTTTATTGGAGAACTCTACCAAGAGGAGCAGAGCATTAACCAATAGCTGATTGACAACAATCTTGCCGATGAGGTGGATTATTGAACTTGATTAACTTCGACAACTGCAGTGAAGTTGTGCTGGTGCCAACCGTCAAATGAAAGTCTAAATTCTGAAAACCCTGATTGTAAAGGACTTCCTAAAGTCCCAGAGATTTTGAGATCCTATCCATAAAGCGCCACTTGCTCTTTGGCTTTCAAAAAACCTTGTGCCAGCCCCGGTATTACGACCGCAAAAAAACCTGCTTATGCGCATAGTCCTTTTTTTCTTCGGAGGATAGTTTTTTCAAAAAGTCGTAAAAATCTTAATCGTGTGCATCAAGCACCTTAATTAAACTTTAAACTCAGCACATAAAAAAAGCGCAAAGCTTTCGTAGTGAAAAGATTGCGCTTTTGAGAAGTACCTTGGGTGGGAATCGAACCCACACTCCCGAAAGAATTGGATTTTGAATCCAACGCGTCTACCAATTCCGCCACCAAGGCAATCGGATTACAAAATTAGAAAATTATTTTTTTCCACCTAAAATAATTGCATTAAACAGCTGCAGACCTAAAAATATTTTTAAATTTGCATTCCCTAAATAAATGTTGAACAACAAATTAGGAAGCGTGAAACCAGAAGCAAAGATTTTTAGTTGTACTCAAAGTGAAGTTCTAGCAAAACAGATTGCAGAAAAATTTGGGGTTCCCATGGGAAATGTAGCCTTTTCTCATTACAGCGATGGAGAATTTCAACCCTCTTTTGAGGAATCTGTTCGTGGATCAAGAGTATTTTTAATCGGCTCTACCCACCCCAGTTCAGAAAACTTAATGGAACTTCTTTTGATGATCGATGCAGCCAAACGTGCTTCGGCTCGACACATTACTGCTGTGATGCCTTATTTTGGATGGGCTCGTCAAGACAGAAAAGACAAACCAAGAGTTCCGATTGGAGCCAAATTAATCGCTAAACTTCTTGAGGCGGCTGGAGCAACACGAATCATAACCATGGATTTACACGCCGATCAGATTCAAGGTTTTTTCGAAAAACCCGTGGATCACTTGTTTGCTTCTACCATATTTGTGCCTCATTTGAAGTCTTTGAATTTGAAAAACCTTACCATTGCTTCTCCCGATATGGGGGGGTCAAAAAGGGCTTATGCCTATTCAAAATTTCTTAAAAGTGATGTTGTAATTTGCTACAAGCAACGTGAAAAAGCCAATGTAATTTCTCACATGGAATTGATTGGTAATGTTAAAGGTAAGAATGTTGTTCTTGTTGATGATATGGTGGATACTGCAGGTACACTAACCAAAGCTGCAGAGGTGATGCGCGAACGTGGAGCAATTTCGGTACGCGCCATTTGTACACACGCCCTCCTGTCTGGAAATGCTTATGAGCGTATCGAAAATTCATTGCTCGAAGAACTCATAGTAACCGATTCTATTCCACCAAAAAAACAAAGCCCCAAAATAAAAATATTGAGTTGTGCCGATCTTTTCGCAGACACCATGCGCGAGGTTCACGAAAACAAATCAATCAGTTCTAAATTTATCGTTTAATTCAATAATAAATACCAATGAAATCAATAACAATTAACGGATCTAAAAGAGAAAGCGTGGGCAAGAAAGCTACAAAAGCCCTACGTAATGCTGAAATGGTTCCCTGTGTATTGTACGGAGAAAACAATCCCTTACACTTCGCAGCGAAAGAACTCGATTTCAGCAAACTCGTTTACACTCCAAATGCACACACCGTAGTTATCAAACTTGACGGCAAATCAATCAATGCCATTTTACAAGACATTCAATTTCACCCAGTAAGTGACCGAATTCTTCATGTTGACTTTTATGAATTGAAAGATGACAAGGAAATTTCTATGAATATCCCTGTAACAATTCAAGGAGCTGCGCCCGGAGTATTGAATAGCGGTGGAACACTTTCACTCAACAAAAGAAAGTTACGTGTTCGTGCTATTCCTTCTAACCTGCCTGATACAATCGTTGCAGACATTTCTGATCTTGAGTTAGGAAACAAATTAACTACTTCCGATCTCAAAAAAGATGCGTATTCATTTTTACACCCAGACACTACTGTTGTTTGTCAAGTTCGTACTTCTCGAGCTTCGATCAAAGATGATGTTGAAGTTGAAGAAACTGAAGAAACTGAAGAGACAACAGAAACTGAAGCTGCTGAATAAATTCAGTTATCGATTAAATAAAAGCATCTGTTGGATTCCATCAGATGCTTTTTTTATCTTTATGTTTTTGATAAGTAGATGAACTGTTTTAGAACCTTTTTTAAAAAAAACAACAAACCAAAAGAAGACGTCTTGAAAAAATTTTTAATTGTTGGTCTGGGTAATATTGGAACTCCTTACCACAATACGAGACACAATATTGGGTTTCGTGTCTTGGATGCTTTTGCTGAAAAAAAAGATTTGACTTTTGAGGATCTTCGCTACGGTGCAATTTCTAAAACACGATTCAAAGGAAAATCTTTGATTTTATTAAAACCCTCAACGCTTATGAACCGAAGTGGGAAAGCAGTTCGGTACTGGGCATTGAAAGAGAATATTCAACTTCAAAACATATTGATCATTACCGATGATCTAAATTTACCTTTTGGTACGCTTCGTCTAAAACCCAAAGGAAGTGATGGTGGACATAATGGACTAAAGGATATTGAAGCTCAACTAAACACTCCAAACTACCCCAGGCTCCGTTTTGGGATTAACAGCGAGGAAAAAGGATACGATACGGTAAACTTTGTTCTAGGAAAATGGTCCGATACTGAGGAAAAGCAACTCAATATGAGGGTAGAAAAAACCATTGAACAAACCTTGGCTTTTGTTTCTCAAGGCATTCAAGAGGCCATGAATCAATTCAACGGTTCCTAGGAACTTATTCTGAATGTTTGAATTACAGATTCTGATTTATTTCCGTTGCGATCAACCGTTACTATTTTCCAATAATAGGTTTCGTCTACACTGAGGTTGACTGAATAATTTGGAATGGATAAATTGTCCTGAAACAATTGTAATCGATTTGGGTTTGTGCCCAAATAGATTTGATAATATGCGATGTCGTTATCCAAATCGGAACCGAGCCATTCCAAATTGATTTGACCCGATGAGGAAATTACTATTTGTCCTTCCAAAGGTGTTTTTAATTGTGCTGGAAAAGGGATGTGTGTTTGCTGTTCTATCCCTTCTATGTAAAAACTCCAAACTTCACTTTTTGTTTTTACTGCACTGATATTAGAGGAAGATATTACCCACCAAGTGTAGGGATATCCGCGTTCAAGAACTAGGGTTATCGTTGTCAAATCAACTGCTTTTTTTTGTTCTGTTCGGCTTACTGTGTTTCGAACAACTAACTCATAAGAATCTGTGTTTAGTGAGTTTTGCCATTTAAAATTTACGACCCCTGTTGCTTCATCGGTAAACATAGGGATGCATGTGTTTTTGTTTTCTGGTGATGTTAAAACTGCAGCCCCTGGCTCTGGAATTGTGGGTTTAGAACACGACCAACAAAACAGCAGTGCAAAATTCAAAACCAAAATATTTAAACTTTTTCTCATCGCTTAATGAATTTTATGGTTTCTTCGTTTTGGTCTGTTATGATTTTGATAAAATAATTTCCCGAAGTTAATAAACTCATGTTTATGGGGATTTTTCTATTTTCAAGCTCCAATTGAACTTTATGATCCAAAAAAATATTCGCCTGAATGTCGTAGATGATGTACTGAACCTCAAGGCTTGATCCTCCTATCAATACATAGGCTTCCTCACCACTAGGGTTTGGATACAAAACGGAGTCTTCCGCAATGTAAATTTCTTGCTTAAAGGATCCTTGACAACTCAGATTTGTACTTACTTCTAGGGTATTCAATCCTTTACGTAGCGAAAAATTCAATTGTCCTTTGTTTTTGACTTGGGTTTCTACTTTATTTAAAGAAACTGTGTATTCCGTTGCACCATCTAAAATCAAAGTCAAATTCAGGTTTCTTTTATCAACAAAAGAACTGACTTCTAAAGATTCTGGTTCTGAAATGGATGCCGTAAAACAAGATTCAAAATTTGGGTCTGCGTTTGTGGTAAAACAAATTAGATAATCCCCACTTTCGAGGTTTTGAATGTTTAGGGTATCGTCGGAAAACTGATAGGTTTTATTAAATCCGTTGGGGCCCGTTACTTGAACATCATAGATTACATCAACCACAGCGTTTATTTTTATTGCCCCGTTGTTTCTTGAAATACAGGTTTCATCAATTTTTGAGATCGTAAAGTTATTGAAGGTGTCTACATCACATAAATCTCCGAGTCCGTCATCATCCGAATCCGATTGGTCTTGATTGGAAACCAGCGGACAATTATCAAAATCGTTGGGTACTAAATCAAAATCATCGTCAAAAAGAATTGTGCCGTTGACACAAAAATTAATATTAAACATTTGTATTTTACCCGAATCTGCTCTTTCTAAGTCTTCTACCTTTAATCTCCATCGCCCAAAAGAGGATTGTCCAATGAAGACCTCTAAACTTTCTTTGGGTTGGAAATTACCCGTAAAGGGTGCTTGTGCTTCTTCAATTGAGCTTCCCTCTTGATCGAAAACCGTGTTTACAAAATTGGATTGCCTCACGCCAATATTTTTTACCAACACAACCTCGGTGCCATCGGGTGCAATTAGACTCAGTATCATATCCGATAAATAGGTATGTTCAATACTGACTTCCAAATCAATATCCGCTATGGGGTAGTCGTTTGCCATAAACACATCGGCATAAGTTACACCACTACCTCTGACCGTTGCATCTTCTAGTTGAATGGGTAAGTTTGCTGCTCCAATGGGTTTGCAATCAATTTGATTTGTGCTTAAATTTTGAATAGCCGAATACTGGCTTTCACCACATTCATTAAACCCTTTGACCCTCCAATAATAATTACTTACTGCTGATAGACCTGATGAGGGGGTAAAAGTTGATGAGTTTGTTGTTGACAATACTACCAAGGAATCAAAAGTTTCGGTCAATGCAATTTCGATTAGATAAGAATCTACATTCACATCGGATGACCATACAAAAGTGGGCTGAGTGGGCTGAGTCCCATCAGCAACCGTTGGAGATAAATTTGTAGGTGTATCGATAAAACTTTTTTGATGAATGTATTGAAATGCTTGCCGTGCCTCTACCGAACCTGCTCTTGATACTAGGGTTATTTCATAATTTCCAGGGGCTAAATTTGAAAGGTTGGACAGGGTTATTACCCCTGTTGTTTGATCTCTAGACAGGTTTTGAGGATTTATGGAATAATTTATTGCCGGAGGAACATCAATTAAACTCAAAGAAACATTATCAATTGATTCTTGGTATTTGTTGAATTTAAATTCAAAGTTTACCTCGGATAAACCACATACATCTTTTTTAACCGACGCTAAGGGCGTTGCAAAAGGACGTTCGAGAATACTAAATCGCTCGCTGTTTACCGCAAAGTAAATTCCGTTTTCTGGAACAATCTTTATCCTTGCGTTGGTAGAACTAATATTTCCAGGAACAACAAAGTCCACCTGACCATCGTTGAGGGTATTTGAAACCAAAAGTGTTGAAAAATTTTTTCCATTGTCAAGAGATAGATACACAGAAACTCTTTCGGTGTTTATGGGAGCCAAATTTGTGTTTGCTACATCCCAGCGGATTACCTCATTTTGCCCTGCTTGCCAAACAGTGGTGTTGGTGTTTTGCGATAAAACCCTAAAAGGCCCTGCAGATTCAACCACTGTTACGGTTTTGTCATCCTGTGCAGTTTGTCCAATGTCCTCAGAAGATAGGTTTCGATCTCGAACAGTAACCCCCCAAAGCAGGTTTCTTTGAACTGTGGAAACCGTTTGCCATTCATAGGGAGTTTGTGGATTGGTTTGGGTTAATTTACCCGCCAAAACATTTGTCATTGTGGGCACGGTTCTGATGGAAGAGGTTGTCGGAGGAAAAGACCTGTTAGTTGATCCTGATAAAACCGTTGGTCCAAAATTAGAATAGGTTACTAAACCATTGTTGAGCTGTTCCCAACAATAGGTCAACCGATCATTGTCTGGATCCGAGCCTATGGCTTTTAATTCATAAGCTGTTCCCATTGGGATACTGATGTTTTGACCCGCAGAAACAACAGGGGGTCGATTTTCAATTTCAAGAGATGATTGACAACTGTTTACTGCTATGTAGTCTTCAATGTTTTTTATGCTTATGTAATGAAAATAGAGGTCGCTGTGGTTTTGAATATTGTCATTTTCGTCTGGAGTTACCCCCGCATAGGCCATTATGGTTGTTCCGCTTCCTGGCTCAAAGTGTGTAGCTGCACTTTCAGTTTGATGGGAAAAGGTATGATAACCCCCAAATTGATGTCCTATTTCGTGGGCTACAAAATCAATGTCAAAATAATCATTCAAAAATTCACCTCCTCCTTGAACATCAATAAAAGGATGAGAAGTGTAGGCTCTTCCTTTTCTTCCGTTTTTACAAACATTTCCAATACTTCCTGCATTGCCGTCAGCACTTCCAAAATCAAAAAGATGACCAAGATCATAATTGTCCTCTCCGATTAGATCGGTTAGTACACCTTGTAAATCCTCATTAAAATCATTTTCATAAGGGTCTGTGACAGGATCATCATAGATGAGGTTTAGCCCTGTAACTAATTCAAGATGAACCTCCAAATCCGTTTCAAATATCTGATTGATTCGGTTAATTGTACTAACTACCTTTGCCAAGGCATCTTCTTTATTGGTTCCGTTTGAATCGTCATCATCTCCCCAATAGTTTGTGAATTCACCAGTGGTTGAAATGGCTATCCTGTAGGTCTTGAGTTTTTGATCAGAACTTTTTTTTGATGCGTTATTCGTGTGAACAAATGCCTCTTTTTTAGAACTTTTAACTTTTTGTTCCTCACCCAAGAGGCAGTTTAATCGTTCAAAATCATGATAAATTTTTCCTCCCCTTTTGTAAAATAAGTGTTCGTTTTGTTTACTCCCCTTTCTGGGTTGAATAAAAAATATTCCTTGTGGAGATTGAATCATTGCATTTAGTCCCAGTGGAGAAACACTCCAACGAATGGTTACATTTTCTCGATCTAAGCTTTTACCAACATAAGACCTGATATTTGGGTGTTCTTTGGATAAAGCTGCTGAAAGGGTTGAAACTTCTTGAAGATCAAATTTTTCTTTCGTACCAAATTCATTAGGCATTTCAATAATTCCTTTTCCTTTTTTAGAAAAACGTTGCACTGTATTGTCTTCTAAAAAAAATGAATTCAATTGTTCAGGATCCAGAACTAAGGTTTCGATCTCATCTTGGGTAATAGCCTTATCTAAAAAGGAGGATTGTTGTGAATTCTTTTTAAAAAACCATAGGTCTTGCCCGAAGGAAAACGATGAAATTAAAATAAACAATAATAGGAATTTATTTTTCACAAAGAGGGGTTAAATTTTTTGGTATTTAAACATACAATAATTTTACCTCAATTTTAAGTCTAAAAATCATAGTTTTGTAAAGCACTTCTAAATATACTTAATTTTAGTGAAGATTGTTACGCATATTGAAAACTACCAAGAACAAACCCCTAGTATTCTGACTATTGGCACATTCGATGGGGTTCATCTTGGTCATCAAAAAATAATTGCAAATCTGGTTCAACAAGCCAAAGAAAAAAAACACTTGGCTGTTGTTCTAACTTTTTTCCCTCACCCAAGGATGGTTTTGCAAAAAGATATTGATATCAAGCTGATCGATACGTTAGAAGAAAAACAAAAAATACTCGCTTCACTCGGAGTAGATGTTTTGGTTATTCATCCTTTTTCCAAAGAGTTTTCAAGATTAACCTCCCTTGAGTTTATTCGAGATTTATTGGTTAATACCTTTAAAATTTCAAAAGTTATTATCGGTTATGATCATCGCTTTGGCAGAAACCGGGAAGCTTCTATCAAAGATGTTCATCAATATGGAGCTACTTATGGTTTTGAGGTTGAGGAGATTCCCGCTCAAGAAATTTCTTCGGTTAATGTGAGTTCAACAAAAATCAGAAATACGCTTACGGAAGGGGATTTAAAAAAAGTGAACACTTTCTTGAATCGTCCGTATCAACTTAGTGGTATTGTAACCCCAGGAGCTGGGCTCGGACGAACCATTGATTTCCCCACAGCTAATATTAAAATATTGGAGAGTTACAAACTTTGTCCTCCCAATGGGGTTTATTGTGTTCAATCAACAATCAACAATAAACTTATTCAGGGAATGATGAATATCGGAATGCGTCCTACCGTGAATGGTAAAACCAAAACCATAGAAGTCCATTTTTTTGAATTTAGTCAGACCCTCTATGAACAATCTTTAACCATAGAAATACTGGATAAAATTCGAGAGGAACAAAAATTTGATTCCCTTGACGAGCTCCAAAAACAACTTGAAAAAGACAAAAAAACCTGCCTTCAATTATTTGATTCCGAAAGCTTCGATCACTGATCATAAAACAATATCTTTGTATTCCCTATTAACGAATCTATGTTACAATTAAAATACCTTAGAGAAAATAAAGAAGCTGTTCTAAAAGCTTTGGAAAAAAGAAACTTCAAAGAAGTTGAACTGATCGATGATTTACTTAATTTGGATGAAACTCGAAGAAAAACCCAAACCGAATTGGATCATCAGCTTGCTGAAGCAAATAGCCTTGCTAAAGAAATAGGGCAACTATTTAAAAATGGAGAAGCTGATAAGGCTCAGACACTCAAAGACCGCTCTGCCCAATTGAAGTCCAGTTCTAAAGAACTTCAAGAACTGTTGCAAGACACTGAGAAAAAAATGACTGGAATGCGTTATCAAATTCCAAATGTCCCTAAAGATATTGTCCCGTCTGGAACCTCTGATGAGGACAACGTTGAAGTTGAACGTGGCGGAACCATTCCCGAGCTTTCAAAAGAAGCTTTACCGCATTGGGAATTGGCAAAAAAATATGATTTGATTGACTTTGAACTTGGAAGTAAAATAACAGGGGCTGGTTTTCCTGTTTACAAAGGAAAAGGTGCTCGACTACAACGGGCAATGATCAACTATTTTTTAGACAAAAATATTGCTGCAGGTTATCAAGAAACTCAAGTCCCTCATCTTGTAAACGAACTTTCGGGTTATGGTACGGGACAATTGCCAGACAAAGAGGGTCAAATGTATCACGTAACAGCTGATGATTTGTACCTCATCCCTACTGCCGAAGTTCCTTTAACAAATATCTTCAGAGATGAGCTTTTGGAAGAAAAACAATTACCCATTTGCTTAACGGGTTACACTCCTTGTTTCAGACGTGAGGCTGGAAGTTATGGTTCTCATGTACGAGGACTAAACCGTCTGCATCAGTTTGACAAGGTAGAAATTGTTCGATTAGAAACTCCTGATCGCTCTGAAGCTGCACTGGAAGAAATGATTGATCACGTACGTGGTATTTTGAAAGAAATTGGGATTCCCTTCAGGATTCTGAGGCTTTGTGGGGGAGATTTGGGCTTTACTTCTGCCTTGACTTATGATTTTGAATTGTTTTCTACGGCGCAAGACAAATGGCTAGAAATCAGTTCTGTTTCTACCTTTGAAGGTTTCCAATCTGAGCGACTTAAACTTCGTTACAAAGCCAATGACGGTAGTAAACGTCTGGTCCATACCTTGAACGGAAGCTCGCTTGCTTTACCAAGAGTTCTTGCCGGATTACTCGAGAACTGTCAAACCCCTGAGGGTATTAAAATCCCAAAAGTGCTTATTCCCTACACTGGTTTTGATATGATTTCTTAAAAATATTTTATGTTTATTCACAACGTAACGACCCATGTAGAAGTTTCTATCGAATCCCAATGGATGGATTGGATGCGTGATGAATATCTTCCCAAAATGATGAAAACTGGGAAATTCATTAAAGTTGTTTTATTTAAAGTTATTACTGAAGAAGACATGGGAGGCAGCAGTTATGCTACACAGTACCATTGTAATAGTCACGACGATTTTGAACGTTATCTTGCAGAAGATGCTCCAATGTTGAGAAATCAAGCTGTTGAAAAATTTGGAGAACGCATTCTTTCTTTTAATACAGAGTTGGAACAAATTACTGCCTTGAAATGAAAACTGTAAAGGCCAAAAAAAAATTGGGCCAACACTTTTTGAACGACCTCAACATTGCAAAAAAAATTGCCAACACACTTCAATATGACACTTACTCAAAGGTTTTAGAGATTGGTCCGGGAATGGGGGTTTTAACTCAATACCTCCCACATTCAACTGGAAAAATTCATCTGATCGAAATCGATAGTGAATCGATCGTTTACCTAAAAAATAAATATCCTTTGTTGGAACAAAACATTATTGAGGGTGATTTTTTGAAGTATGACCTGAACTCAATTTTTGGAGATTCTCCTTTTGCTATTATCGGGAACTTTCCTTACAACATATCAACGCAAATTGTTTTTAAAACCATTGAACACCGTGATCAAATTCCATTTTTCTCTGGAATGTTTCAAAAAGAAGTTGCTGAAAGAATTTGTGAAACTCCTGGAACTAAAAAATACGGAATACTTTCTGTTTTGGCGCAACTTTTTTACACAGCAACATACGAGTTTACTGTGCCTCCAGAGGTGTTTAGCCCACCTCCAAAAGTAGATTCTGGAGTTCTTACCTTGAGAAGAAAAGAAAATTACAACCTGGCATGCAATGAAAAAATACTGTTCAAAATTGTCAAAATGAGTTTTCAACAAAGAAGAAAAACCCTCCGAAACAGTTTAAAAACATTGCAACTGCCTGTTAATCTTACAGAAGATAGTATCTTTGACAAACGTCCTGAAAAACTTTCGGGTAACGATTTTATTGGATTGACTCAAAAAATTGAAGATGGCAAAATTTCTTCTTGATAGCGACACCCTTGGTTTGATCAACACGCTTGTCGAAAAACGTTCGGACAAAAAGTTGGTTCGTAAACTGGCTGATGTACATTACGCTGATATTGCTGAAATTTCTGAAAGTTTATCCCTTGAAGATGCTATTTATCTGATCAAACTTTTAGACAGTGAAAAAACTGCTGATGCCCTATCAGAAATAAATGAGGATTTCCGTGAAAAAATATTGACTCGGCTTTCTGCTAAGGAAATTGCTGAGGAGATTGAGGAGTTAGACACCGATGATGCTGCTGACCTTATTGCAGAACTTCCAGAGGAACGCCAAGAAAAGGTAATGTCTGAGATTTCGGATAGCGATCATTTAAAGGATATTAGAGAACTTCTTACCTATGAAGAAAATACTGCTGGCGCATTGATGGCAAAAGAATTGGTCAAAGTTCAAGAGGATCTTAGCATACTCAAGTGTGTAAATGAAATGCGAGCACAAGCTGAGCATGTTACTCGTGTGCATTCGATTTATGTGGTCAACAAAAAAAATAAATTGATGGGTAGGCTTTCCTTAAAGGATTTGTTAACTGCAAATTCGAAAGCTAAAGTCAAAGATATTTACATTCCAAAAGTAGATTTTGTAGATGTTTATGAAGATGTAGAAGAGGTTGCGAAAATAATGTCAAAATACGATTTGGAAGCCATTCCAGTTGTAAACAATAAACAAGAATTATTGGGTAGAATTACCATCGATGACATCGTTGATGTGATCAAAGAAGAAGCAGACAAAGATTATCAATTGGCAGCAGGTATTTCGAATGATGTTGAAGCGAGTGATGATGTATTTGAATTGACTAAAGCCCGCTTGCCTTGGTTATTTTTGGGGTTATTAGGAGGTTTGGGAAGTGTTTTTATTCTAAAAGATTTCGAAACAATAATGACACAACCGCATTTGAGAAGCTTATTTTTTTACACCCCACTGATTGCCGCAATGGCAGGAAATGTTGGGGTTCAATCTTCTGCTATTATTGTTCAAGGTATTGCTAATGATGTTGTAAAAGGCTCGCTGATTAATCGATTGATCAAAGAGGTTGGATTGAGCCTTATTAATGGCTTTTTCTTGGCAGTTGTTTTAATCATTTTTGGATGGATCATTGATCAGGATTTCATATTGAGTTTGACTGTTGCAGGCTCTATGATGGGGGTAATTATTGTAGCTGCACTAATCGGAACTTTTGTTCCTATCATTTTGAATAAACAGGGTATTGATCCTGCAATTGCAACAGGACCATTCATCACTACCTCAAATGATATTTTTGGGATTTACCTTTTCTTTTTCATTGCTCAAATCTTTTTAGGGTTTTAAAACAAGAAAACATGAAAGTGCTACATGTAGATAAAAATCATCCTCTTTTGCTAGAAAACCTTGAAAAATCTGGATTTACTAATACAATTGCATACGATCAGCCAAAGAGTGAAATTCTCAAATCCATTGATCAATACGATGGGCTGATAATCCGAAGTAGATTTCCTGTTGATGCTGCCTTTCTAAAGAAGGCTAAACGTCTGAAATTTATTGGACGTGTGGGAGCTGGTGTGGAAAACATCGATCAAAAGCAAGCTAACAAAATGGGGGTTGAACTTTTTGCAGCACCCCAAGGAAATAGTAATGCTGTTGGAGAACACGCCCTGGGTATGCTACTTTCTTTGTTCAACAAACTCAATCTTGGCGATCAAAGCATTAGAAATGGAAATTGGCTTCGAGAGGAGCATCGAGGAATTGAACTTGAAGGAAAAACAATTGGCATTATTGGGTACGGAAATATGGGGAAAAGCTTTGCTAAAAAATTACATGGCTTTGACGTTAAAAAAGTTATTTTCAATGACCTTCTCGACATGGAGGATGATCCATATGCTTCTCAAGTTTCTTTGGATGTGCTGAAGTCAGAAGTTGATGTTTTGAGCCTTCATACCCCTCAAACTGAACTGACCAAGGGTATGATCGACAAAAGTTTTATTGATCAAATGGGTCGTAATTTCTGGCTTTTAAATACTGCACGGGGTTCTTCTGTAGTAACTGACGCTTTGATTTATGGCTTGAAAAGTGGAAAAATACTGGGAGCCGGACTTGATGTTCTTGAATACGAAAGTAGTTCTTTTGAAAACATATTTCATGCTCAAAAAAACAACCCCAGTTTTTCTTACTTAATTGATGCAGAAAATGTTTTATTGAGCCCACATGTGGCCGGCTGGTCTGTTGAAAGCCATCAAAAATTAGTACAAATTATTTCAGACAAAATATGTTCTAAATTTATTCTTTAACTTTATTTGAATTATGAAAAAATTATTGATTATATGTACGGGTAATTCTTGTAGAAGTCAAATAGCTCAAGGGTTTATGGAGTCATTGGGAGCTGGAAAATTAGAAGTTTTCAGTGCTGGTATTGAAACTCATGGTGTGAATCCAAGAGCAATCAAAACCATGAAAGAAGTTGGAATTGATCTTTCGAAAAATACATCTAATCTGATTTCAGCTTACGAAAAAATTACTTTTGATTTTATTCTTACAGTTTGTGATCATGCAGAAGAAAACTGCCCAATATTTCCTGGAAAAGCAATACAAAAGTTCCACAACAATTTTACAGACCCTTCAAAATTAAAAGGATCAGAAAAAGAAATTGAAGCTGCTTTTGAGGCAACACGAGAAGAAATAAAAGACTATTGCGAAAAATTTGTTGACCTTTATTTAGCTGAGTAAATTATCTTTCAACAACATACTGAATGGTTTCTTGAGCCCGTTGCTCGAGTAATATTTTTTCTTTTTGATTTTCAATTGAGTCTAGTGCTTTCGAATCAAAATGTCTGACTGTGTGTAAATCAACATCTTCAAAAACAGTTACCTTAAACTTGGAACGTAAATTTTTGAGTAACTCTTCTAAGCGGTTGTATTTATTATTAACGCATACAGAAAAACTAATCGCTGAATTTTGAATGAGATCAACACGCATTTGATGTTGGTACAACAAGGCAAAAATTTCGGCAATATTGTCTTCTACCATAAAAGAAAAATCCAAGGAGGATAATCGGATTAAAACTTGTTTGGGTTTTAAAATAAAACAGGGGATGTAGGGGTCAAGTGTTTTCCCTTTTGAAACGGCTGTACCTGCTCCTTCTGGATTTATGAACGAGCGAACATAAAGAGGGATTTCTTTTCTTTGAAGTGGCTGTAAAGTTTTGGGGTGTATCACTGATGCTCCATAAAAAGCTAATTCAATAGCTTCGGCATACGAAATTTGATTCAATAATTGGGTGTTTTCAAAAACTCTAGGGTCACCATTTAAAACTCCTGGAACATCTTTCCATATGGTTACAGACTCTGCATTTAGTGCGTATGCAAAAATTGCGGCTGTGTAATCGGACCCTTCTCTTCCCAAGGTTGTTGTAAAATTGTTTTGATCACTGGCAATAAAACCTTGAGAGATAAAAAGAACATCTTTGGTAATCTGTTCATTAATCGCCTTTTGTGTTTGTTCCCAATCGAGATTTGCGTCTCTGTAATACGAATCTGTTTTGACACATGTACGTGCATCTAGCCATTTCGATTGGATACCCACATGATTTAAATAAGAATTTATGATGCAAGTCGAAAGCAATTCCCCGAAACCAACAACTTGATCATACACAAAACTGTAATTTGTGGCTTTGTTGTGTTTGAGGAAGGTATTGAGTTCTTCTATCAATTCACAAATTTTAGCTTTGATTGCTACAGACTCTGAGCCCAATAGTTCTTCTACAACGTCCAAATGAAAACGTTTCAGTTCTAAAATTGAATTGGGAAGTTGGTTGGTATTATTAAAATAATGGTCCACCACAAGCTCAAGTGCATTTGTTGTTTTTCCCATAGCCGAAACAATGACCACAGTGTCTTTGTACCCTGCTTGATTCAGTACTTTTGCGACATTTTTTACACCATCAGCATCTTTTACAGATGCTCCTCCAAACTTGAATACTTTCATCTTCTAATTAATTTATCTGTCGAGAATTTTTGACGTAAGCCTCTATTGCTTTTTCGTCCATTTGTGCGGTTCGCCAGTCCTCAAGAATAACTGCACCACTTTTTTTGTAAAAGTCTATTGCATGAGTATTCCAATCCAAAACAACCCATTCGATTCTTCTTACTTTTTTTTGAGCAGCAAACTCGATGAAACTGCTGTACAACTCTTTTCCAAAGTTTTTCCCACGATGACTTTGAGTTACTATCAAATCTTCGAGGTGAAAAGTTGGACCCTTCCAGGTAGAATAGCGCGGATAAAAAAGTGCCATCCCAACAATTTCTTTTTCTTCTTCCGCTACTAAACAATGGAATATTGGACTGCTTCCAAAACCATCTCTTACAAGATCGTCAACAGTAATAACTACTGCATCGGGTTCGTTTTCAAAATCAGCTAATTCTTGAATCAACTTCAAAACGGATGGCATGTCTTCTTTCTTAGCTAGTCTTATCATTTATTTCAATTTTCAATGCAAAAATAAGTGTTATGGGTATGGCTTTTAAATTTATTACTGTTTATCACATTTTATGATATTAATGTGAAAAAAATAGGTTAATCCCACCAGGTTTCTATCGCTTCTAAAAAGTCTACAGGGTTTTCTGCGTGTAACCAATGCCCTGCTTTGTCTATGCCTTTGAGGGTGTAATTTGGGAAATGATGCTTCAAAACCAATTGATCTCCATCTACAATGTAATCAGATTGCAATCCTCTTAAAAATAAAGTAGACCCCTCAAACTTTTGATTGGGTTGTAACCCTACCCCTATTTTTTCTCCAACTTGCTTTAAAACTTCAATATTTATTCGGAGTCCTAAAACTCCTTTCTCCTGCCAGTAAAGGTTTTTTAATAAAAATTGACGGACACCAACCTCTGGAACGAAGTTTTCAAGGGCATGATCAACTGATGCTCGTGTTTTGAGCTTCGAAAAATCCAAAGAAGCTAATCCGTTTAAAATTTGTTGATGGTGTGAGGGGTATGATTTGGGTCCTATGTCTGCAACAATCAACTGTTTGATCCTTTCTGGATGCTTTAGTGCAAAATTCATTGCTGTTTTGCCTCCCATGGAGTGACCCAAAACGGTACATTTTTCTATTGCTTTATGATCCAAATACACTTTTAAGTCCTCGGCCATTAGGGAATAGTCAAATTCTGCAGACCAAAAACTCTTTCCGTGATTTCGTTGATCGATCAAATGAACACGCCAGCCCATATCTGACCAGTGCTTTGCGTGTGTTTTCCAATTATTTCCCATCCCCAAAAAACCGTGTAAAATAATTAGATGGCGATCTGTGTTACCGAGTATTAAACTATTTAAAAGTTTCATTGAACAAGACGTTGAAGGTACATTGGAATTACATTTTGAAACCCAAGATAAAGCGACTCGCAAACGAGTGCATGCCCAATAGAAACCTCCAGTAAATTGGGGATGTTTTTAGCAAAATACTCAATGTTCTCGAGGTTTAAATCATGACCTGCATTGATTCCAATACCTAGCTCATTTGCTCGTTCCGCAGCTTTGACGTAAGGGGCTATTGCCTTTTCGGGGTTTTTGGTGAAGTTAGCTGCATAAGCTTCGGTGTACAATTCTATTCTGTCGGCACCTGTTTCAAAAGCTCCTTCAATCATTTTGACTTCTGGGTCAAAAAAAATTGAGGTTCGAATCCCTACTTCTTTAAATTGATGAATGGTTTTTTTTAAAAATTCGAGATGCGTGTGAGTGTCCCAACCTGCATTTGAAGTGAGTGCATCAATTGCATCAGGAACGAGGGTTACTTGTGTAGGTCTTATGTCCGTGACCATTTTTACAAACTCTGGGATTGGATTTCCTTCAATATTGTATTCGGTGTTCACTATTTTAGGTAGTGCATAAGCATCGTCGTACCGAATATGTCTTTGGTCAGGACGTGGATGTACCGTGATTCCTTCTGCTCCAAAAGACTGTAAATCCGATGCTACTCTGAGAAGATTGGGCACGTCTCCTCCCCTTGAATTACGCAGGGTAGCTACTTTGTTGATGTTAACACTTAGCTTCGTCATTGTTTTTTTGGTAAAACTACAAACTTCCCGTTCCTAATCCCAAGAGTTTTTAGCAGAAAAGAGGTCTCAAAAATTAAAAATATCGTGCAACATAAGTTTTTGTACTTTTGATGTAAATTCAGTGGTATGAAGATTGCGATTATTTGTCCGTTTCAAAATGAGCTTTCGCGTGGTTATGCTCAGGGGGTTGTGGAACATTTACTTGAACGAAAAGTAACGGTCTTGGTTGATTCCAAAATGGTAGATTTTTTGAAAGACCCTGATATGATTGCTTTTGTATCTGTTTTTGAAAAATTACCAAAAAATACTGACTTTTTATTTTGTATTGGTGGTGATGGCTCTATGCTTCAGGCAATAATATCGGTAAAAGACAGTAATGTCCCCATTCTTGGGATTAATACAGGAAGATTGGGTTTTTTGACAAGTCTTCAGAAAGAATCTCTGAATATTGGACTGAAACAATTGTGGGAAAATAAATACACTCTTATTGATAGAAATCTTCTGGAGGTTAAATTGCCTAATTCAAACGATGTTATCGATTCATTTCCATATGCCTTGAATGAAATTACGGTTAGTCGAAAAAATACAGCTTCTTTAATTAGTATCGATACTCGCCTAAACAGTGAACCCTTAACTACGTATTGGGCAGATGGCTTAATAATTTCCACACCAACAGGGTCAACAGGCTATTCGCTAAGTAGCGGAGGACCTGTAATGTCACCTCAGACTTCTAGTTTTGTACTCACTCCAATTGCTCCTCACAACCTTAACATCCGTCCGCTGATTGTACCAAATTCTACTGTCATTGAACTAAAAGTAACTGGGCGCGGTCAGGACCATTTACTAACCCTAGATTCGAGAATAATATCATTGAATCAGGAGACCAAAATTATTGTCAAAAAAGCTCCTTTTTCCATAGCTACGGTAGAATTGAACGACAATACTTTTTTCAAAACTTTACAAGACAAACTTTTTTGGGGTCTTGACACAAGAAATTAGGCAATAAATCAATCAAAATTCAGTTTAGAGTAATGGAACTTCCTCTAGGATGGAAGACCTTGTAAATGCTAGAATTTCCCAAATTCTGATGAAAAGAATTTTGATCTTATGCTTAATATCATGCCTTCCCTTTATTTCTGCAGCTCAAATGCATGAAGTGGGCCTTTTTCTGGGGGGTAGCAACCTAATTGGAGATGTTGGATCCAGAAAATTCATTTACACAAAATCGCCTGCTTTAGGGCTTATTTACAAATACAATATTACTACCCGCTATTCTTTACGAGGAAGTTTTTCATACTCAAAATTAGTGAACAGGAACTTTTTTTCAGATGAACCCAATCGATTGCTTTCTTTTGTCAGTGCTGAAAATAAAATAACGGAGTTGTCAGCGGGGATTGAATTTAATTTTTTTGATTTCAATTTACATGATTATGACCGCTACTTTACCCCTTATTTGTATTTGGGAATAAACTATTTTAATTACAGTTTGTTTTACGTAAATAAGAATGCTCCTAATGATATGATTGAATACGATGAGGAATTGCAATTTTCAATTCCATTGGTTGTGGGAGCAAAAACCAAATTAAATCAAATAGTAATCCTTGGATTTGAAATTGGAGCTCGTTACACCTTTACGGACAACCTTGATGGGAGTAATCCCATAGGTCAATTTGAAAATGATCCCAATTTAAAACACGGTGCATTGTACAATAATGACTGGTATGTTTTTACTGGTTTGACATTAAGCTTTACCTTTGGAAGATTACCGTGTTATTGTAAAGAAAAATAATGATTCTAGAACCGTCAAAAATACCAAACCACATTGCCATCATTATGGATGGTAATGGCCGTTGGGCAAAAGCTAAAGGTAAAAACAGATTATTCGGTCACAGAAATGGTGTTAAAGCAGTTCAAAAAACTGTTGAGGAGTCTACTCGATTAGGGGTAAAACACTTAACCCTTTATGCCTTTTCTACTGAAAACTGGAAAAGACCACAAAAAGAAATTAATACCCTAATGAACTTATTAGTCAAATCATTAAAAAAGGAGCTGGAGCAAATGCTCCAAAACGATATTCGACTAAACGCAATTGGAAATCTAAGCAAACTACCCTTGTCGGTTCAAGAAGAATTGAACCAAACCATTGAGAAGACCAAAAAGAATTCTAGAATGACTCTAACCTTGGCTTTAAACTACGGTGGGAAAGAAGAACTCACACATGCTTTTAGGGAGATTGCGTTTAAAGTTAAAAATAATATAATTTCTCCCGAAAATGTTGATGAAACCATAATAAATAAGCATCTTTACACGCAAAATTTACCAGATGTAGATTTATTAAT
>PAOB01000047.1 GCA_002708445.1 Candidatus Arcticimaribacter sp. | reverse complement strand
TCCTGTTGTTTGGTACAATTGTGTGGGAAAAGGAAAATCTTTTTACAGTGCTTTGGGGCACAAAGCTAGCTATTATGACGAACCCTATTACCAACTTCTATTGACAGAAGCTGTAAACTGGGCTGGAAATACTGAAATAAATTGTGATTTATGAAAATACTTAGAACCCCAAATTCGGCATTTGAAAACCTAGAAGATTATCCTTTCGAAGAAAAATATTGTACCGTTGGGGACGATTTGCGCTTGCACTATCTCGATGAGGGAAACCCAGGACATCCTGTTGTATTGCTCCTTCATGGTGAGCCAAGCTGGTCCTACCTTTATCGTAAGATGATTCCTATTCTTATCAATAGTAGTTTGCGCGTTATTGCTCCTGATCTCGTTGGATTTGGTAAATCAGATAAACCAGCGGAACAGACTGATTACACTTATGCCAAACACATTAACTGGATTCAAGATTTGTTGGATCATTTGGATTTAAAAGACATCAATATGTTCATTCAAGATTGGGGTGGACTAATTGGATTACGATTATTAACCGCTAATCCTGATCATTTCAAATCTGTTGTTGCTGGAAATACTATGCTGCCTACTGGAAGTGTATCTCCTCCTCAAGCTTTTTTAGACTGGCAAAACTTTGCTGCAACAAGTCCCAAATTTGACGTTGCTACTATTCTGCAAAAAGCTACTACCACAGTCTTATCCGATGAAGTTATGAAAGCTTACAATGCTCCATTTCCCACGGATGAGTACAAAGCTGGAGCTAGGGTTTTTCCTGCTTTAGTTCCTACTTCAGAAAAAAATCCAGAATGCAATAACAATAAAGATGCTTGGAAAATTTTAATTCAGTGGAACAAGCCTTTTTTAAATGTGTTTAGTGATCAGGACCCTATTACAAAGGGCGGGGATCAAGTTTTTCAAAAATTAATTCCTGGAACAAAAGGGATGGATCATAAAACCATTTCTGGAGGTCATTTTTTACAAGAAGATTCTGGACCAGAGATTGCCAAATTTATGGTTGCTTTTTACAAAAAAATTAATACTATTTGATCGTTAAAAATATTTTTGATTGTTACTAAAATAGTTCTTGTTTATGCACTTTGGTAGGTTTCCTTTATTTTTTCTTCTTTTTGTACTGGTTTCTTGTGAAAAATCGAGTTCATCAGCAGAAGAGACAATCAAAAAAATGAGAATAAATTATTACACAAGTCCCTGCTCTGGAGCATTTTTTAAACTTGATTGTTTTAATTTTCAGCTTGAAAACGAAATAGGCAGTGATCAATGGAGGACAAAGTCCTTCACTATTGAGGGATTCGATTTTATTTATGGGTATGTGTACGATTTAATTTTAGAAATAACTCCTATTGACACCAGTAATTGCATGGATGATTGTCCTGAGAATCGATACAAATTGATTCGGATTAGTTCCAAAACCGAAGTGCAAAATCCATGCGTAACCGAGGCAAGTCCCGAACAAGCTTGTACCTTGGAGTATGCTCCCGTATGTGGGTGTAATAAACGAACCTACGGTAATTCTTGTGCTGCAGCGGTAAGCGGAGTAACCACCTGGACACTTGGCGAATGTGATTAGATGTGCAAGGGACGATTTTCGGTCGCAGCTAGTGCAGCTTCTTTTACCGCTTCTGCATAGGTAGGATGAGAATGACTCATTCTTGAGATGTCCTCTGCTGAAGCTCTAAATTCCATTGCTGTTACTGCTTCGGCAATTAGGTCTGCTACTCTCGCTCCAACCATATGAACACCCAGTACTTCATCTGTATTTGCATCGGCTAATATTTTGACAAAACCATCGGTATCCATACTTGCACGAGCACGACCTAATGCCCGCATAGGGAATTGACCTGCTTTGTATTGAACTCCAGCTTCTTTGAGTTGCTCTTCTGTTTTACCTACCGATGCAACTTCTGGCCAAGTGTAAATTACATTGGGTATCAGATTGTAGTCAATATGCGGTTTTTGACCGGCTAAAAACTCTGCAACCATTACTCCTTCTTCTTCAGCCTTGTGCGCCAACATAGTTCCACGGACTACATCACCGATTGCATAAATATTTGGGGTTGTTGTTTGTAAGTGATCGTTTACTTCAACCTGCCCCCGTTCGTTCAGTTGTATTCCTGCTGCATCGGTATTTAAGCCGACTGTGTAGGGTTTTCGACCCACAGAAACTAAACAATAATCCCCGTCAAAAGTAACTTCAGATCCTTTTTTATCAGTTGCGGTTACTTGTACCGATGAACCTTTTCGTTCTACTTTGTTTACGCCATGTGACAAATAAAATTTCACGCCTTGTTTCTTCAAAACTTTTGTTAACTCTCGAGAACAAGCACTGTCCATTGCTGGAGTTATTCGATTAGCATATTCTATGACCGAAACCTCTGCTCCAAGTCTTCGGTAGACTTGTCCAAGTTCTAAACCTATTACCCCTCCTCCTATTACGATAAGATGTTTGGGTATTTCTTTTAATTCGAGTGCCTCTGTAGAGGTTATGATGCGTTCTTTATCTAAAGAAATATAAGGCAAAGTTGCTGGTTTGGATCCTGTAGCAATGATGCTGTTCTTGGCTTCAATGGTTTCTTTTTTTTCACCATCTATTTGAATGTGGGTAGCGTCAACAAAACTTCCTAAACCTTGATAAACGGTAATGTTGTTTTTGTCCATCAAAAACTCAATACCCTTGGTGGTTTGTTCTACTACGGCACGCTTGCGCCCAATCATTTTTTCGAAGTTTATTTTTATTTCTCCCGGAATTTCAATCCCATGCGTGTCAAAGTGTTTGACTGCATCCTCGTAATGATGTGAAGAATCAAGTAGTGTTTTAGATGGAATACACCCGACATTCAGGCAGGTTCCACCCAGGGTGCTGTACTTTTCTATCAAGGCTGTCTTCATGCCCAATTGTGCACAACGAATTGCGGCTACGTATCCTCCGGGACCTGATCCAATTACAGCAACATCATATTTACTCATCAATTTAAATTTTAAAGATTCTAGAACAAAAATACAAATGTTTCTAACTAGAGTGAAGAAAATATTTGATTTTCAGTTTTTTTATACCTTGAAAAACCAAATTGAAGCTATGACCTCTTAAAAATTATCATCTCGCTTTTACGTAATAAAGAATACCGTAACCTTTTGGGTATTACCGTTGTCATAATCAGTATCGGTACTGTATTTTATCATTACATTGAAGATTGGTCTTAGATTAATGCAGCCTATTTTTCAGTAATAACCTTAACCACCTTAGGCTTTGGGGATTATTCTCCAGCTACAGACCTTGGGAAACTTTTTACCATAGGTTATGTAGTCTCGTGCGTGGGAGTTATTTTAGGTTTTATTAATACGGTTTATCACCATTACAAATTCCAAAACAAGAAATAAAATAACAATTAAAAATCGTATCATTACAAGAAAGTTATTGATATGTCAAAAAAGACTGAATCCCTATCCATTTTACAGGCACTACTGCCAGTAGTAATACTTGTTTTTTTACTATCCTTCAACGTTACTGTTTACGGTGATGATGCATTGGGAGGATCCAATCAATTTATTCTTTTGATTGGAGCTGCAGTTGCCGCATTTGTAGGTTTTAGAAATAAGGTTTCTTACAGTCAAATGATCGAAACAGTAGGCTCAAATTTGAAATCTACAACGGGTGCATTATTAATTTTATTATTTGTAGGGGCATTGGCAGGAACTTGGCTCTTGAGTGGAATTATCCCCGCAATGATCTACTATGGTCTCAAGATTTTACACCCCAGTATATTTTTGCCCGCTTGTATTATCATTTGTGCTATTATTTCGATAGCTACTGGGAGTAGTTGGACAACTTCTGCTACAGTAGGAATTGCTCTTATTGGTATCGGTAGGGTTTTGGATATTCCTGCAGGAATGGTTGCTGGAGCAGTAATTTCTGGGGCTTACTTTGGTGATAAACTTTCGCCTTTGAGCGATACTACTAACCTTGCCCCTGCCATGGCTGGCACCGATTTATTTACCCATATTCGGTACATGACTCTTACTACTCTTCCGAGTATCAGCATAACTCTAATCGTATTTTTATTCTTGGGCTTTTTTCAAAATACTTCAGGAACTGCTGATACAGCTGTTTTATTGAATAGTATTAAAGATAGTTTTACAATCAATTTAGGGTTATTTATTGTTCCCATTTTAGTGGTAGTTTTGATCATTCGAAAAACACCTCCATTAGCTGCATTGTTAGCGGGAACACTTTTCGGAGGAATTTTTGCGTTGATTTTTCAACCGCATATTGTTGCCCAAGTTGCCGGAGTAACTTCTTTGACATTCATCAGCGCCTACAAAGGAGTTATGAATGCAATCATCAGTGACATCTCGGTAACAACCTCCAATGATTTACTTAATGATTTGTTTAGTTCTGGAGGAATGAGAGGTATGCTCGGTACCATTTGGTTGATTATTTGTGCGATGGTTTTTGGTGGAATTATGGATGCCATCGGTGCTTTAAAGAAAATAAGTAATGCCTTGCTCAGAATGGCAAAATCTACTTTTCAATTATTTGCTAGTACAGCTACCTCTTGTGTTGTAATAAATTTAACAGCTTCCGATCAATACCTTTCGATTGTTTTGCCTGGAAAAATGTTTGACAAAGCTTTTGAAGATAAAAATTTAGCTCCAGAAAATTTAAGTCGAACTCTTGAAGATTCTGGAACTGTTACTTCTGTTCTTATTCCCTGGAATACCTGTGGCGCATATCAATCTGGAGTTTTAGGGGTTGGGGTTGGAGAATATTTTGTTTATGCAATCTTCAATTGGCTCAGTCCTTTTATGACCTTAATTTATGCTTATTTTGGAATTAAAATAAGAAAGATCAAGCCTTAGAACTTTCGACTAATCGAGTGTTTTTAAAATCTCTGATTAATCTCCCTCTGTTCTGAAGTACAATCATCAAAAAAACTTATTTTAAAGTAAATTTATCCAATTTGTTTTCTGTTATGAACATAGAATATAAAATTAATTTTGCTGCTCATTAAAACATAATTAACATGTCAAAAGTAGGAAAACAATTCCCAGATTTAAGTGTAAATGCAATGAACGAAATGGGCGATACCATTAGCATCAATGTCCTGGAAGAAGCAAAGAACAACAAGAAAAAAGTTTTACTGTTTTGGTACCCAAAAGATTTTACTTTTGTGTGTCCAACTGAGTTACATGCATTCCAGAAGGCACTTCCTGAATTTGAAAAAAGAAACACCATTGTTATTGGAGCTTCTTGTGATACTCCAGAAGTGCATTTTGCATGGCTCAACACAGCTAAAGACAATGGTGGTATTGAAGGTGTTACTTACAATCTTTTAGCAGACAGTAACCGAAACTTAGCAAATACTTTGGATATTCTTGACAATACCAACGAACGTTATGATGAAAATACTGATGTTATTTTGATGGATGGAGATAATGTAACTTTTAGAGCTACTTACCTTATTGACGAGGATGGAATGGTTTTCCATGAGGGAATCAACCACATGCCTCTTGGAAGAAACGTTGACGAGTTTATTCGTTTAATTGATGCGTTCACTCACGTACAAGAAAAAGGTGAAGTTTGTCCAGCAAACTGGGAAGAAGGAAAAGATGCGATGAATGCAAATCGTGATAGTGTTCAAGATTATCTAAGTAAACACTAAATTATTTCGCATGTTTCAAGAAATAACAGACGATTCACTTCAACAATTAATTGATTCTAATGACCGAGTATTGGTGCAATATTCTGCTGGATGGTGCGGTAATTGTAGGATTATGAAACCAAAATTCAAAAAAATGGCCTCAGAAAACAACAGCATACCGTTTGTAATAATTGATGCTGAAAAAAATCCAAACTCAAGAAAACTTGCAGACGTTAGTAACTTACCGACGTTTGCATCTTTCAGAGATGGAAAACTGAATGATCAAATTCAGACCAATAAAACTGAGTTATTAAAAACATTCGTGCATGAGGCTACCGCTAATTAAACATTTATCGAATTTTGTTATTGATAATGATGAAGACTATTTAATCGAAACGCTTGAAGTTTTGGAACACATCTCAGAACATTCGGGAGTAAAAGATGAAGAGATCGATGTGTTGGGTGAATTGATATCGAACCTCTATGGAGCATTGGAAGTACACAAAGACATCAAGGCTGGTAAGAGTCAAAAAGAAGCGCTAAATGCTTTTATGGAGAGAGTCCAAGGAAGTATTGATAACTAATTTAAGCCTCCTTTAATGGGGGCTTTTTTAGTTTTAATTCAATCATTATTTGTATTTTTGTTAGGAATTCATTACCGGAATGACTGCAAAAAAATCATCATTATCTAAAGTGCCAAAATTTACCGCTTCCTCTGCAAAGAATAAGCGTACCCGAGAGATTTTAATTGGGGGGTTTTTAATTCTTGTTGCTTTACTTTTTTTTATTGCTTTTACATCTTATTTTTTTAGTTGGGAAGTAGATCAGAGTAGTTTGAATGCTTTGGGTAATCGTTCTGTAGTTAGTACAAATTTACTTTCAAAATTAGGAGCAAGCATAAGTCATTTCTTTATCCATAAACTCTTTGGACTTGCTGCCTTTATTACCGTGTATCTGATTGGTTTTACTGGCTTTACTTATTTTTTCAACATCCATAAAGAAAGACTTTTACATCAATGGACTTGGGGATTGTATTACACACTTTGGTTTTCTCTTGTGTTTGGTTTTTACTCAGACTCTTTTCAATTATTGAGTGGAGTAATGGGCTTTGAAATGACTGATTTTTTGTATGATTACATTGGGAGTATTGGAGTTGGAACCCTTTTGGTTTTTGGAAGTTTAATTTTTATTGTTTTACACTGGAACATAACTCCAGAAGCCATAATAAATAAGTTAAAATCGCTTTTTGAAAAAGAGAGCAACGTTGATAAACGAGAACCTCAATCGTTTGAAGAAGTTACTCTTGAAAACAGCGAAGTTGCTTCCCCTGAAATTACAACTGAAAAAACTACAGACAAAGAAATTCCTTTTGAAATCCCAGTTTTGGAGGTTAATAAAACTATTGAATCAGAAGCAGAAGAACTAGAAATAGAAATCAACACCACAAACGAAGAACTTTTAGAAACTAATTTATCACAAGAATTGGTAGAAAAATATGGTTCCTATGATCCTACTTTGGAATTGAGTAAATATGTTTTTCCAACACTAGATTTACTTAAAGACTATGGAGATGGAAGCATAACCATTAACCAAGAGGAATTGGAAGCCAACAAAAGTAAAATTGTTGAAACTCTAAAAAATTACAAAATTGAGATCGCACAAATCAAGGCAAATATTGGTCCTACAGTTACTCTTTACGAAATTGTTCCAGCAGCCGGGATTCGCATTTCAAAAATTAAAAATTTAGAAGATGATATTGCCCTTTCACTTTCAGCGCTAGGAATTCGTATTATTGCCCCCATTCCAGGTAAAGGAACAATTGGAATTGAAGTTCCAAATCAGAAACCCAGTATTGTTTCTATGCGTTCTGTAATTGCTTCTCAGAAATTTCAAAATGCTCAAATGGAACTTCCCATTGCTCTAGGAAAAACCATTAGCAACGAAACTTTTGTAGTAGATTTAGCGAAAATGCCCCATCTACTTATGGCTGGAGCTACTGGACAAGGAAAATCTGTTGGCCTGAATGCTGTATTGACCTCGCTTTTGTACAAAAAACATCCTGCTGAAGTAAAGTTTGTTTTGGTTGACCCAAAGAAAGTTGAACTTAATATTTACAACAAAATAGAACGTCATTATTTGGCAAAACTCCCTGATTCCGAAGATGCCATAATAACAGACAACACCAAAGTAATTCACACCTTGAATTCATTGTGCATAGAAATGGATAATCGCTACGAATTGCTTAAAAACGGTATGTGTAGAAATCTGAAAGAATACAATACCAAATTTAAGGCACGAAAATTAAATCCAGATGATGGACATTGTTTTTTACCTTACATTGTTCTAGTTGTCGATGAATTTGCTGATTTGATAATGACAGCAGGAAAAGAAGTAGAAACCCCCATCGCTAGATTAGCGCAGTTGGCTCGTGCAATCGGTATTCATTTGATTATTGCTACCCAACGTCCCTCAGTAAATGTAATTACTGGCATTATTAAAGCTAATTTTCCTGCTCGAATCGCATTTCGTGTAACCTCCAAAATTGATTCAAGAACAATCTTGGACAACGGAGGAGCTGATCAACTTATTGGTCGCGGTGATATGCTTTACACTCAAGGGAATGATCTCACTCGAATTCAATGTGCCTTTGTAGATACACCTGAAGTTGAAAAAGTAGTAGAGTTTATTGGTGGACAAAAAGCTTATGCACAAGCGCACTTACTTCCAGAATTTGTAGGAGAGGAATCTTCCTCACTCGATATTGACATCAATGATCGTGATGCTTTATTTAGGGATGCAGCAGAAGTTATTGTCAACGCTCAACAAGGTTCGGCATCATTACTTCAACGAAAATTAAAGTTGGGTTACAACAGAGCTGGTAGAATAATCGATCAAATGGAAGCTGCTGGAATTGTTGGACCATTTGAAGGTAGCAAAGCTAGACAGGTTCTGATTCCTGATTTAAATTCTTTGGAACAATTATTGAATAATGAATAATGTAAAACGTCTGCTCATGCGCTTTTTAATAATTTTACTCGGATCATCTTCACTACTTTTTGCTCAAGGTTCTGAACAAGCTAAATATTTACTTGATCAAGTTTCTAATAAAATAGAAAAGCAAAAAAACATGCGTTTTGAGTTTAAGTATGTTCTAGAAAATAAAGAGGAACAAATTCGTCAGGAAACAGAGGGTAAAGTTACCCTAGCAGGCGATAGGTACAAATTAGATTTTCTTGAAGTTATTCAGATTTTTGACGGAGATAAAATCTACACCATCGTTCCAGAAAATGAGGAAATTACTGTGAGTTCCCCAGAAGAAAGTGAGGAAATTAATGTAAACCCCTCCCAAATTTTAAACTTTTACAAAGAGGGTTATGATTATCAGTGGGATATTTCTCAACGGGTAATGGGACGAAATATTCAATTTGTGAGGCTAATCCCATCAGAGGAGAATACCGATGTAAAATATCTATTGTTAGGAATTGATGTTGATCAAAATACCATTTACAGATTAATTGAAATTGGAAACAGTAAAACCACAACAACACTTACCATTAAAAATCAAGAGGAAAATATTTCACTCCCACCGGGATTCTTTGAATTTAACGAAGATGACTACCCAAACTACTACATGAATAACTAATTGATGAAAATTCTTGATCGCTACATCTTGTCTTCCTACATTCAACGGTTGTTAAGTGTTTTTATCATTTTGATGCTGATTTTTATCATTCAAACGATTTGGTTATTTATTGATGAATTTGCTGGAAAAGGAATCGACATTGGTACAATTCTGAGATTTTTACTCTACTATTCACCAAAACTTGTCCCCTTAGTTCTTCCCCTATCTGTTCTGTTGGCTTCAATAATGACTTATGGAACCTTTGCTGAGAATTATGAATTTGCAGCGATGAAATCAACGGGAATTTCGTTGCAAAGAGCCATGTTGAGTTTGGTTGTTTTTCACTTTTTTTTAGGGATTGGAAGTTTTTATTTTACCAATTACATCATGCCTTTTGCAGAAGTTAAATCTTTTAATCTCAGAAGAAATCTTGCTAAATTAAAACCTGCACTTGCCATAACCGAAGGAGTATTCAATGACCTAGGGCAAATGAATATTAAAGTGGATGAAAAATATGGAGATGAAGATCGTTTGTTGAGGGACATAATCATTCATGAAAAAATACCCAATCAAAAAAATAATATTGTTATTAAAGCAGCCGCTGGAGAGCTAAAAAGTGTGGAAATCGGGGATCAACTTCAATTGTGGCTTTTTAATGGAAATCGATATGAAGAAGTTACTCCAGAAAAATCTGATGATAAAAGAAGGATTCCGCACAGTAAAGTAAAATTTGAAAAATACATAATGAATATTGATTTGTCTGAATTCAATAATGTTGATCTTTCCGAGGAGAATTACAAGACTACATTTCGAATGCAAAAAGTAAATCAATTGAATGAAAGTATAGATTCTTTGGAAATAAAATACAATAGAATTCGAGAGTTGTTCGCAGAAAATTTCAAAAAAATAAATGGATCTGATGTACTTAAAAATGTAGAAGAAGGAGTTGAATTGCAGGATTCTATTTTTAAAGAATTAAGAAATCCTTTGAGTTTCATCACACACGAACGCCATTACAGACACAAACAAGTGATTCATACAGCCCTAATGAATACAAGGGGTATTCTTAGAAATATTGTAGGAAAGAAAAAGAATTTTTTTATTCAACAAAAACTGATTAACCTTCACAAGAGTTCATTCCACGATAAATTCACTTTAGGTTTTGGGGTGTTTTTTTTATTCTTAGTAGGAGCTGCTTTGGGTGCAATCATAAGAAAAGGAGGCTTAGGCTTACCTGTAGTATTGGCTATTTTAATTTTTCTGTCCTATCACTACATTGGATTGTTTGGGAAAAATGCAGCAGAAGACAGTAGTATTAGTCCTTTTATTGGAAGTTGGGTTTCCGTATTGATTATTGGACTATTTGCACTTTATTTAACAAAACAAGCTTCACGAGATAGAGGAATTGCTAACTTAGACCGAATCATAATTCCACTTCAAAAAGTAATTGAAAAGTTTAAAAATTTTAAAAACAAAGCAACTCATGCCAAAAGCTAGATTGGACAAAATATCAGATGCTATTGAAGCCATAAAAAATGGGGAAATTATTATCGTTGTTGATGATGATAATCGAGAAAATGAAGGAGATTTTTTGGCTGCTGCTGAAAAAATTACTCCAGAAATGATAAACTTTATGGCAACTCATGGCAGAGGTTTGATTTGTGCTCCTCTGACAGAAAAACGTTGTGATGAATTGAATTTGAATCGGATGGTTGATAACAACACCGATCCCATGGAAACCGCTTTTACTGTTTCGATTGATTTAAAAGGAAATGGAGTTACCACAGGGATTTCTGCAAGCGACCGATCAAAAACAGTTAAAGCATTGGTAGATGATTCTACTCAAGCTCATCAACTTTCGAGACCTGGGCATATTTTCCCATTAATAGCTAAAGAAGGTGGGGTACTAAGAAGAACAGGACACACAGAAGCTGCAATAGACTTTTCACGGCTTGCTGGAATGAAACCAGCAGGAGTTATTGTGGAAATCATGAATGAAGACGGTACCATGGCTCGACTACCACAGTTGCTAAAGGTTGCAGAAAAATTTAATCTTAAACTGGTTTCCATCGAAGATTTGGTGTCTTACCGTATGCAACACGATAGTCTTATTTTGAAACGTGCAGACACAGAGATTCAAACTCGTTTTGGAGAATTTCGTTTAAGAGCGTATCAACAAACCACCAACAGTCAAGTCCATGTTGCATTAACTAAAGGTAGTTGGGATGAGAAGGATTCTGTTTTGACTCGAATCAATTCTTCGCAAATAAACAATGATATTTTAAGTATGTTGGCTGGATCAAACGAGAAAGGAAAGAACTACCTACAATCTTATTTGGATGATATTTTTAACTTAATCAATGCCGAGGGCAAAGGGGCAGTAATCTTTATCAATCAAGCTCAACAGTCCGAAAACTTATTGGCTCGGATAAGTCAACTGACCTCCCCACAATTGAAAGGGGAGCTCCATAAAGTTCCGCCTATGAAAATGGATTACAAAGATTTTGGGATTGGTGCTCAAATACTTCACGACCTGAGAATTAATAAACTTAAAGTAATCAGCAACTCAAATCAAGGTCCTCGTGTGGGAATCACAGGTTATGGCCTTGAAATTGTTGAATATGTAAAATATTGATTTAAAAAAACCAAAGTTTTACAGACATTAAACTAACCATGATAATCATCGCAATTTTGATGACCCCCTCTCCTCTATCAACAGACCAGCGGCTAGACCACCACGCTCCAAGAGAGGTTCCCAGTCCCAATACAAAGCCTACCATCCAATCAACTGTTCCGTTGTAAGCAAATACAGCCAATGCTCCAGCGGTGTAAATAAAGACAACGGAAACCTTTGTAGCATTTGTTTTGATCAACATCAAACGGTTTACATTATTCAAAAAAAGAATGATTACAAAACCAATACCAGCGTTGATAAATCCACCGTAGATTCCAATCAGAAAAAATCCAACAATTGCATAAAAAAGATATTTCCCTTTTAAGCGTTCAGGTAAATTCAGAGATTTTGTTTTGGGTTTAAAAACAATAATTGCTCCAACAATTAGCATCATGATAGCCAATACTTTATTAAAAATAGCTCCACTAATATCAACAGCAATTTGAGCACCTATGAGCGAACCCAAAAGGGCAGAAATTCCTAAATAAAGGTTGAAAGGAAAATTAGAAACTCCCTTGGAACGATATCCTGCAGTTCCTACAAAAGCTTGAAAAACTATTCCTATTCGATTAGTTGCATTTGCCACATTGGGAGGAAGACCCATGAATATTAGAATGGGAAGGGTCAATAAAGATCCTCCACCAGCCAAAGTGTTGATTGCTCCAGCTAATATTCCAACGACTATCAAGAATCCGTATTGAACTAAATCACTCATAAATTATCTTTTAAATGAAGATATCTATTTTAAAAACAAAAAATATGAATTTATCGTTTTAAAATATTTTATTAGTTAGAAAAGGAATGTATATTTGCAACCGCATTGGAGAAATGGCAGAGTGGTCGAATGCACTAGTCTTGAAAACTAGCGAGGGTCACACCTCCGGGGGTTCGAATCCCTCTTTCTCCGCAAAAATATTCCCTAATATATTTATAATCAATATGTTAGGGTTTTTTATTTATGTATTTGTACGATTATTGTACGGTCAGTTTTATATACCCAAAAAAGTCAAGCCTAAAACTTTAATTTGACACTCCCTAGTTCTCAAATTAAATCCGTTTTCCTTTTGGGACTATGCCTCTGAAAACGTTATATTATCAAATTAATCCTATTCTCTGGAAATGAAAGTTGATCCAAATAAGATGCGGGATAATCTGTTGATTCCCTAAATCTCACTAACGATGTATCTAAATCAGAAATAATTTTAAATTGAATTTTTTGAACATAAAATGAATACTTTTTCATTTTCCAATTGTGATGCATTTTTGCTTCAAAATATTTGGACCATTAAGCAAGAGAATCTTTTTGCTCAGAAAAATAAAAGACTCCGTTAGGAATAGAGATGGATGAAAAATGTGTAGAATGTGGCTCAAACGAAAACCTTGAGTTCGATCATATTATCCCACACTCAAAGGAAAGAGCAAATACATATAGAAATATTCAACTTTTGTGTGAAAATTGTAATAGATCAAAGAGTAATAAAATTGGTTGAGCACAATAAAAAACGTCCTAATAACAAAAATTACTTATTAAACTACTCCCCTATGTCCATGGGGTTTGAATCAACCTAAAGTTGGTCATTATCTTCAAAGTCATAATACCAATCCTTGATTAACTTTTTGGAAATATTATTTCTCAAAGCAAATTTAATTGATCCATACAACCTTGCTTTACAATGTGCCAATTCAAGTTCAAGCAGATCTATTTTTTCTTTTAAATCAATATTTTCCCTTTTAATTAAAGAATTTAGCTTTTCAATTATTTCATCATAGAAACCTAGCAATGCTCCAAATGAAATAATCCTCTTACTAATAAATTTCACTTTATCTTTTGATGAGTCTGGAAATGTTACAGAATTTATAATGATAACCACCAAACCTTTAACTTTTTATTTGATTTAAATTCCCCAAGAAATATTTTTAAGCTTCATTTAAGGGAATTTAAGACTACACTCAGAATTGTTTAATTAAGTTAAAATCTGATATTATTTTTTAATTCAAAAAATTTAATTATTATAATAATTATAATAATTAATCCAAGAATTTATTTATTAAACATTATAAATCAATTATATAAAAGTTACTTCCAATTCATTTCATTATCGCGTATAATTGTTTATTTATTACAATAAGTATATTCATTATTGTAATTAAATCTTTAAATTGTGGCTATAATAATGACTATGAATTGGTATGTAATGAAATCTAAATACAAAAGAGAATTTTATGCTCAAGATTTCT
>PAOB01000046.1 GCA_002708445.1 Candidatus Arcticimaribacter sp. | reverse complement strand
TTGAAAGTGCAGGTTTCGCACTCAACAATGGATTGATGAAAATGAGTTTTCTTTTCCGTACAATCAAAGTGATCGTGCGGTTCAAAAGTTGAAGCAAACTGCACGGCAGTAGGTAACAAAAGTGCTGCTAAAAGCACAAATGCAGTTATGTTTTTACCAAGCTGTTTGTTCCTAAACATTTTAAATACTATAATATTTACAAAAGTATAAAAACATTTTGGTTTCTAAAGGGATTTACAGCTCAAATACAACTTGAATCATATGGAATAACTCTATTTCAAATATGGCAACAAAATTACCATGAAAAAAGCTAAGAATTCAAAAAAGTTTATTCTTTTGTAAGGCTTTAATTTCTTCTCCCCTCACCTTTTTTTAAAACTACACGAGATGGAGTGTCTTTTCCGTTGATTATGGATTGAGTACCCAAAGCAATAGCACGAATGGTTTCAGTAACCACTTCCATGTCCAAGGTCTCCGCCTCATCTGTAACTTGATGATAGTGAATATCCACATCAATGGGACTGGTTGAGAAAGTATGCGAAGGAATGCCCAATTCTGCTAGACTCGCGTTATCCGATCTAAAAAACAACTTTAGATTTGTATAGGGGTCAGGATAAAGTCGAAATTCCGTTTTTTCTAGATTCTTTTGAATAATTTTTCCAAAATCGGAACGATCAAAACCAGTTAGCCAAGCTGTTTTGGGTCCATAGGTTGAAGTTTTACCGATCATTTCGATGTTGATCCCAGCTATGAATTTTGAAGCGTCAACATCTTTACCAAAATATCTTGAACCCAACAATCCCATTTCTTCTCCAGTAAATGCTATGAAAACTAAAGATCGCTCATTTGCTCCTAATTCCTTAAAATATTGAGCTAAGGTAAGTACTGCAGTGGTTCCAGAAGCGTCATCATCGGCGCCATTGTAAATCAAGTCTCCTTCTCCTTCACTTTTTTTACCTAAATGATCGTAATGTGCTGAAATCACAACATATTCGTCTTTCTTACTTTTACCCTCCAAAACCCCAATGATGTTAAACATTTCTATGTCATTGGCTTTAAAATTTTGTCTGAAACTCGTAAGGTTTTCAAATGGGATTAAACCTATCTTTTTAAATTCTGATGCGATGTATTGAGCTGCTTTTTCAATTCCTGGGCTACCCGCTTTACGCCCTTCCATTGCATCTGATGCTAAAGTGTAAAGATGTTTTTTTACCGTTTTGGTTTTGATAGAAGAGACATTGTTTTGTGCGTTGTTCCAATGAACACACAGCAACAAAATCAGAGTCAAAAATGTAGTTTTCATAATAAAGATATGCTATTGGTAAATTTATGAAATTCAGAGGATTGTAAAAAATAAATTTTTACATGGCAGCAATCTCTTCCGGAATTAGCACTGCATGGGTTTCATCAGTTAAGGAATTAACTCGTAATTTCATCAAAGGCGCATATTCCTCTGAGGTCACAAAGTTATAGGCCATGTTTTTAGAAGGAAATTGCATCAAAACAGTCCAATTTCCAATAGTTTCTCCCTCAAGGGTTCTTCCATTTTTGGTTGCTGCCAATAACTTACCCTTGTACTTTTCTAGTATCGGAAGAAAGGGTGAACCGTATTGTGTAAAATAGTCTTCATAATTTTTAACTTTCATCTGTCCGAAAATGTAAACTTTCTGCTCCATTCTTTTAAATTTTTTAAACGTTAAAACGGAAATGCATAACATCTCCATCAATCACTGAATACTCTTTCCCTTCAACACGCATACGTCCCGCTTCTTTTGCTTTTGCTTCAGTTTTGTATGTTACATAGTCTTCGTAAGAAATTACCTCAGCTCGAATAAATCCTTTTTCAAAATCCGTATGAATTACCCCTGCTGCCTGAGGAGCAGTTGACCCGATGTTGATGGTCCAAGCGCGAACTTCTTTCTCTCCTGCGGTGAAATAGGTTTGTTGTTTGAGTAATTCATATGCCTTTCGGATTAGCTTAGCAGCACCGGGTTCTTCGAGTCCCAAATCATCCAAAAAAAGTTGGCGTTCTTCATAGGTATCCAATTCATTTATGTCTGCTTCTACACTGATGGCTAAAACCAATACTTCTGCTTGTTCGTCAGCGATAATGTCTTGAACTTTTTTGACGTAAGCATTCCCCTTTGCTGCAGCATCCTCAGAAACATTACAAACATACAATACGGGCTTGTCGGTCAATAATTGTAGTACATCAACAATTTCTTCTCTTTCTTTTACTGAAAAATCAATAGATCGTACGTTTTTAGATTGCTCCAAAGCAGCTTTTATTTTTTGTAAAATACTTTGAACTTTTTGAACCTCTTTGTCTCCTGTTCGTGCAGCACGATTAACTTTTTCTAGGCGTTTATCGATTGTTTCAAGATCTTTTAACTGCAACTCTATATCAATAATTTCTTTGTCTCGAATTGGGTCTACTGATCCTTCGACATGAATGATGTTGTCATTATCAAAACATCTCAATACATGGATGATAGCATCGGTTTCTCTGATGTTTGCCAAAAACTGATTTCCCAGTCCCTCTCCTTTGCTTGCTCCTTTTACCAAACCCGCAATATCAACTATTTCTACAGTAGCCGGAATTATTTTTTCTGGCTGTACCAATTCGGATAGCTTTTCCAATCTTGGATCGGGAACATTTACCACTCCAATATTGGGTTCAATGGTACAAAAAGGGAAATTTGCACTTTGTGCTTTTGCGTTGGACAAACAATTAAAAAGGGTAGATTTTCCGACATTGGGTAACCCTACAATTCCTGCTTTCATAGATTAAATTTAAAATGGGCAAATTTAAGAATCTTAAATAAATTTTTATGTTTTTTTATTTGTTCGGGTAACAACTCAATTTAAATCTTTTCATTTACCCATCTGGATGCATAAAACGTTGTTTTCCCAACAATACTTCTTCGGTTTCTTCGTGATCCTCATCAGGAACACAGCAATCAACTGGGCAAACAGCAGCACATTGGGGTTCATCATGGAAACCCTTGCATTCAGTACATTTATCGGGAACAATGTAATACAACTCATCAGAAACGGGTTCTTGAGTTTCATCAGCATCAACTTGTTTTCCATTGGGCAAAACAATCGATCCCTCCAATGAAGTACCATCTTTGTATCTCCAATCATCAGCTCCTTCATAAATAGCTGTATTAGGACATTCTGGTTCACAGGCTCCGCAATTAATGCATTCATCTGTAATAATAATAGCCATAGTAGGATTTCTTTAATTAAATTTGTTGCAAAAATAAGACCTAAAACCTTATTCTACAAATAATGATTAAACTAGAACAAAGAATATTTGCACTGAACCGACTTGGAGAATTCCTTCGAAGTATTGATTCAAATGACTCCGATTATGATTCACTTTTTGAAGTTATCAATCAAGCAAAAACTGTTAATGGCTGGTTCTCAAGAGAAAATGTACTTTATGCATTCTTCCAATGGGGAGAATGTCTCAGCACAAAAAACTTGTCTAAATGGTCACAGTCCTATGCCTTTGATCAAAAATCTACTCAAACCGTTGGCCTAATTTTGGCTGGAAACATCCCCTTAGTTGGTTTTCATGATGTATTAAGCGTTCTAATTAGCGGTCATAAGGTTTTGATAAAATGTTCTTCTTCTGACCCCCTATTAATCCCTTTTTTAATAAAAAAGCTTCAAGAGTTTGAACCTGATTTCTCAAATTTAGTAGCGTTTACAACCGAAAGGTTCAAAAACTTCGATGCCATAATTGCAACTGGAAGCAATAATGCGGCTCGCTATTTTGAATATTACTTTTCAAAAGTTCCAAACCTCATTCGTTCTAACCGAAACGGTGTTGCCATATTAGATGGAAGTGAAACCAAAAAACAATTAGAAGCCTTAGCCAAAGACATTGTTCAATATTACGGATTAGGTTGTCGAAGTACGGCTAAAATTTTTGTGCCTTATCCATACGACTTGAATTTAATTTTTGGAGCACTCTATCCTTACAGTAATTTAATGGATTCCGCTAAATACGCTAATAATTATGATTACAACAAAGCCGTTTACCTTATGAGTCAGTTTGATATCTTGGACAATGGCTTTTTTGTTTTAAAAGAAGATCCGACTTATTCTTCCCCAGTTGCCTGCCTGCACTATGAGCACTACAAAGACCTTGAGAGCTTGGAAGAAAAACTTACTCAAGAACGGGATCAGATACAATGCATAACTTCAAATCAAGGAAAAGAGAACCATTTTGCCTTTGGTGAAGCTCAACATCCAAAGCTTTGGGATTATGCTGATGGAAAAAATACTTTAGATTTTTTAACATTGTTATCCTAAACTGTTAAAAAAATTAATTAAAAAATACATATTTCATATGCGTTTTTAAATGGGTTATGTGGATATTTGCAGCTTAATAATCACTATGAAAAAGCATAATTTTAGCGCGGGTCCTTCAATACTACCTGCATCGGTAATGAAAAAAGCATCAGAAGCTGTTATCGACTTCAACCGAATGGGCCTTTCTCTAATTGAAATATCTCACCGAAGTAAAGAATTCATTGCTGTTATGGAACGTGCTCAAGATTTGGCTTTAGAGCTTACAGGTCTTAAATCTAAAGGATACAAAGCCATGTTTCTTCAGGGAGGAGCAAGTATGCAATTTTTGATGACTGCATACAACCTTTTAGAAACCAAAGCAGGCTACATCAATACTGGAGCATGGTCAACCAAAGCCATCAAAGAAGCAAAATTTTTTGGGGAGGTTGTAGAAGTTGCATCATCTAAGGATCATAATTTCAATTACATTCCCAAAGGTCATACAATACCTTTGGACCTCGATTATCTTCATATTACTACAAACAATACTATTTTTGGAACTCAATTTCATGAAATTCCTCATACGGATATTCCTCTAATTGCAGACATGAGTTCTGATATTTTTTCTAGAGATATTGATTACTCCAAATTCGATCTCTTCTATGCTGGAGCTCAAAAAAATATGGGACCCTCTGGAACAACTCTTGTCATAGTAAAAGAAGAGCTTCTCGGAAAAGTTAGCCGCACAATCCCTTCAATGCTGAGCTATGAAGTTCAATTGAAAAGTGATAGTATGTTCAACACACCTCCTGTATTCCCTATTTACACCTCTATGCTTACCCTAGAATGGTTACTAGAAAATGGTGGGATCAATCAAATTGAAAAGCACAACAAAGCAAAAGCCGAACTCATTTACAATGAAATAGATCGAAATTCAGCCTTTGAAGGTTTTGCTGCAAAAAAAGATCGCAGTCATATGAATGCGACATTCAATCTTGCCGATGGTGTTGATGGTTATGCATTTGACAATTTATGGAATGAGGCTAATATTAGTGGGCTTAAAGGTCACCGATCCGTTGGTGGATACAGAGCTTCCATTTACAATGCCCTACCCCTTGAAAGTGTAAACCTTTTGGTTGGTGTTATGAAAAAATTTGAACAAACTTTACAATAGAAATAAATGAAAGTACTAGCAAACGACGGAATATCTCAAACTGGAATTGATGCACTCCAGGCCAGCGGTTATGAAGTGATCACGACCAATGTAGCTCAAGAACAACTAATTTCTTTCATCAACGAAAATGAGATTACCGTATTACTGGTAAGAAGCGCAACCACAGCTCGAAAAGAATTGATCGATTCATGTCCTAATCTCAAGATTATTGGAAGAGGTGGGGTTGGAATGGACAACATTGATGTTGAATATGCTCGTGAAAAAGGTTTAAAAGTAATTAATACCCCAGCAGCCTCTTCGGCTTCTGTTGCAGAATTAGTATTTGCCCATCTCTATGGAGGAGTTCGTTTTCTGTTTGACTCAAACCGCAATATGCCCCTAGAAGGTGAAACTAATTTCAAGGGATTAAAAAAAGCATATGCAAAAGGCATAGAACTCAGAGGAAAAACCATTGGGATCATAGGTTTTGGTAGAATTGGACAAGAAGTTGCTAAAATTGCACTGGGAGTTGGAATGCGGGTTATTGCTGCCGATAAGTTTATGGAAGCTGCAACTGTAAATGTTAAACTGTTCGACGGTCAGTCGTTGGATGTTGATATCAAAATTCAATCTCAAGAATCCTTACTTGCAGAAGCTGACTTCATAAGTTTGCATGTACCAGCTCAAAAAGACTATGTTATTGGTGCAAAAGAATTCAGTCAAATGAAAAATGGGGCTGCAATCGTAAATGCTGCACGAGGAGGTGTAATCGATGAAGTTGAATTACTTAAGAATTTAGATGGCGGAAAATTAGCATTCGCTGGCTTAGATACTTTTAAGGAAGAACCAAAACCTGCCATGCAAGTATTGATGCATCCTAAAGTATCTCTTACACCCCATATTGGGGCAGCTACAGGAGAAGCTCAAGATAGAATTGGGGAAGAACTAGCAGAGCAAATTCAAGAGATTCTCGGTTAATGGGTTATTTTTCCAGATTAAAATCTAAATGGGACATAAAGTCAAATTTTCAACTCTTCATCATTTTTGTTGTATTTGCTGTTACTGGCTCATCCTCCGTTCAGGTTGCAAAACCGTTGATGGATTTCCTAGGAATTTACCACAGTAGTTTTGAAGATTTTTTTTTGGGGTCTTTCATTTATTGGGTCATTAGAATCCTTATTGTATTTCCAATCTATCAAATACTACTTCTCTTTTTTGGAATGCTTTTTTTCCAGTTTAAATTCTTTTGGAATTTTGAGAAAAAAATACTGAGCCGAGTGGGCTTTAAACATTTCTTCAAAGATTCTTAGGACAAACTAGAATTAATAAGTTTAAGAAATTCATTTCTGGTGTCTGTTTCCTTAAAAGTTCCTCTAAAACCTGATGTGGTAGTGGATGAATTCTGTTTTTGTACGCCACGCATCATCATGCACAAATGAGAAGCCTCAATAACTACTGCTACACCTTGCGGATTGAGAGTGTCATAAATACAATCTAAAACCTGTTCTGTCATGCGCTCTTGAACTTGCAAGCGTCTTGCAAAAACATCGATAACCCTTGGTATTTTACTCAATCCCACAATATGGTTGTTTGGGATGTAAGCAATATGTGCCTTTCCAAAAAATGGAAGCATATGATGTTCGCAAAGGGAGTAAAATTCAATGTCCTTTACAATTACCATTTCATTGTAATCTTCTTTAAACATTGCGCTTTCCAAAATTTGTTTGGGATCCATCTCATATCCACTTGTTAAAAACTTCATGGCCTTGGATACACGTTCAGGAGTTTTGACAAGTCCCTCTCGTTCAACATTTTCTCCTAAAAGACCGATAATTTTGGAAAAATTTGTTTTTAATTCTGTAGTCAAAGATGTGTTTTCTATGTTAAAGTTTTCGTTGATCATAAAATTTTTAAAAGGTGTAAATAGTTTTGTTTTAATTTTTGAATTTTTGGGCTAATCACAAAAGAGCAGTAAGACTGTTCGTTGTGGTCATTGTAATAATTATGATGTTCCTCCTCTGCATTGTAAAAAGGCATTTCCACCACTAAATCAGTAACTATTGGCTCATCAAAAGTAGTTTCTTGAAGTTCTGAAATCAATTTTTCAGCAATAAGCTTTTGTTCGTTGTTGACATAAAAAATCGACGAACGGTATTGAGTTCCAACATCGTTCCCTTGACGATTAAGCGTTGTGGGATCATGAGTAGCAAAAAAAACAGTTAAAATAGCACGATAAGAAATTATTTGAGGATCAAAAACAACCTTTAACCCTTCGGCATGCCCAGTTCTTCCCGAACAAACTTCTCTGTATGTCGGATTTTTAACGGTACCCCCTATGTAACCTGAGGTTAGATCTTCAACACCTTTTAAACGTTGAAAAACTGCTTCAGTACACCAAAAACAACCTCCAGCTATGTATGCTGTTTCCAAAGAATTCATAAATGTAGTTTTAACAATTAAAAGGTAAATATAAAATAATTAAAAATAAAAAAAGAGCTTCAATTTTTTAGAGAAAAAGGGATTAAATAGTAATTTGTAGTCCGTATGAAAAAACTAATTGTTGCAAAAAATATTCATAAAAAATCAGGAGACTTGAACATCCTAAAAAACATTGCTTTAGAAATAAATTCTGGAGAAATCATTGCAATTGTAGGACCATCTGGAGCTGGAAAAACAACCCTTTTACAAATTTTAGGAACATTATCTCGTCCAGATAAGTCTTCGGATGTTTCTATTCAAATCAACAACACAAACATTTTAGAGTTAAAAGAAAATGAATTGTCTGAGTTTCGGAATCAAAAACTGGGTTTTATTTTTCAATTTCATGAATTGCTCCCAGAATTCAATGCCCTTGAAAATGTTATGATTCCTGCTTTCATAAAGGGGATTGATCGAAAAAAAGCAGAATTACGAGCTACTAAGCTTTTAAATCAATTGGGATTAAAAGATAGATTAAATCACAAACCAAACGAATTGTCGGGAGGCGAACAACAACGTGTTGCGGTAGCTCGTGCTCTGATGAATAACCCCAAGATCATTTTTGCAGATGAACCCAGTGGAAATTTAGACAGTGCCTCAGCAGAGCAGCTCCATCAACTCTTTTTTGATCTCAGAGATCAGTTTGGCCATACCTTTGTTATTGTAACTCATAACCAAGAGTTAGCCAATAAGGCAGATCGAAAAATTGAACTTGTCGATGGTAAAATTTTAGATTAAATGGAGTTTGATGAACTTAAAGAGTTTTTGGATCTAAAGGCTGATTACTATCAGTCTAAAGAATTCATAAAAGCAGATCCAATTCAAATCCCCCATCGATTTTCCAAAAAAGAAGATATCGAAATTGCAGGATTTTTATCAGCTACAATCGCATGGGGAAACAGAAACAGCATCATCAAAAGTGCCAACAAGATTATGGGGTTGATGGAGGAATCCCCACACGACTTTGTAGTAAGTCACCAACCCAAAGACCTCGAAAGATTTAATGATTTTGTACATCGAACCTTCAATGCAGATGATCTCAAATATTTTATGCAAGCCCTTCAAAACATTTACAAAGTTCATGGGGGGATTGAAAATTTATTAGGAAAACTGGCTTCAAAAATGCCCTTACAAACATCTTTACATCATTTTAAAAAATCTTTTTTTGAACTCCCCCACCAAGCTCGAACACAAAAGCATTTGGCAGATCCATTAAAAGGTTCAGCCGCTAAGCGCATCAATATGTTCTTAAGGTGGATGGTTCGTTCCAATACTACGGGAGTAGACTTTGGATTGTGGAAATCTATTCAACCCAGACAGCTTTCATGTCCATTAGATGTTCATACAGGAAATGTTGCAAGAAAATTAGGGATACTTAAAAGAAAACAAAACGATGCAAAAGCGGTGTCAAAACTCAATCAAACACTACTACTTATGGATTCCGAAGACCCCGTAAAATACGATTTTGCGCTTTTCGGTCTAGGAGCTTTTGAAAAATTTTAAAGCTCTTTTGATTTAAGTCATCAAGATTGCCTTTTGTTTTGTACTTTTACGAAAAGAATCGGATTTTGTTTTACAATTGATGAAAATACTCCTAAAAAACGCGACTTTTATTGACCCAAAAAGCGTATTCCATTTCTCTTCCAAAGACATTCTAATACAAGACGGTATCATTTCAGCAATCGATGATGAAATCTTTGATGACGAGGCTAAAAAAATATCCTATTCCAACCTCCATATTTCCAGAGGATGGTTTGACAGTAGTGTTTGCTTTGGTGAACCAGGTTATGAGGAGCGGGAAACTCTTGAAAATGGTTTGAAAACAGCGGGATTAAGTGGGTTTAGTCAAATTGCCTTAAATCCAAATACAAATCCAATTACCGACAATCAAACCGCAGTGGGTTATTTAAAAAATGCTGCTTCCAAGTCAGCTACTCAAATTTATCCAATCGCATCATTTTCAAAAAATCAAGAAGGCAAGCATTTAACGGAATTGTATGATTTAAAACAAAATGGAGCAATTGCTTTTGGGGATTTTAAAAAACCCATCGAAAATACTGAACTGTTTAAAATAGCTTTACTTTATGCTCAACGTTTCAAAGGTTTAATCATATCTCACCCCTCTGATAGCAGTTTAGGAAATAACGGGGGAGTTCATGAAGGTGCGGTAAGCGTCAAAAACGGCATGTTGGGATCTCCTGCGTTGAGTGAAGTCTTACAAGTTCAACGTGATATTGCAGTTTTAGAATACACAGGAGGACATCTGCACATTCCCTATTTGTCATGTTCTCAATCACTAGAACTAATTCATAAAGCCAAAAAAAAAGGGCTGAATATCAGTTGCAGTGTAGCCTTGGCAAATCTGTTATTTACCGAAGATCAGTTAGATGATTTTGACACCTCTTTCAAGCTTGATCCACCCCTTAGAACCGAAACAGATCGAACATCTCTTAGACAGGGCGTAATTGATGGTACAATTGATATGGTAACCTCAAACCATGAACCCTTGAACATTGAATTAAAGCATTTAGAATTTGAATATGCCGCAACAGGAACCTTAGGCTTAGAAGCCATGTTTGGAATACTTTCAACTTTATTTCCAACTGAAAAGGTGATTTCTATTCTTACTAAAGGAAAAAGCATCTTTGATATCGAAAACAGTCCCATAGAAGTAGGACAAAAAGCTAATATTACTTTATTCAATCCAAACGGAAACGATATTTTTAAAGAAGAACACATCTTTTCTACTTCAAAGAATTGTGCGTTTATTGATAGTCCAACCCAAGGGATTGTTTATGGAGTCATAAACAACGCACAGACCACACTTAAATGAAGATAGACACCAATCAAGTTCTCGAATTTCTCCACCAAAAACCAGAAGAAAACAATCCAAATTCTCCTGTATTATTCTTGTTTCATGGATATGGGAGTAATGAAGAGGATTTATTCTCATTTGCTCGATATTTACCAAAAGAATATCACATAATTGCCTTACGAGCACCAATTGTTTTGGAACAAGGTGGGTATGCATGGTACACCATTACTTTTGATGAAGATATGAATAAGTGGTCGAATGATGAGGAAGGTATTCAATCCAGAGATTTAATACTTCACAACATCAAGTACCACCTAAGTCGTATCAACTCATCTAGAGAACAAGTTGATCTTTTAGGTTTTAGTCAAGGTGCGATTTTAAGCTGGGCATTGGGTCTAACTTATCCAAAATATATTCAGAAAATTATTGCGTTGAGTGGTTTCTTTAACCCAAATTTAGTGAAAGAGACAGAGGACAGTATAGCACATCTAAACTGTTTTAGTTCACACGGCATAATTGATCCCGTAATTCCGGTTAGTCACACCAGAAAAGGAATAGATTTACTCAAAGAAAAAGGCGTAGCTCTAGACTACAAAGAATATGATGCAACCCACACCATCAGCCCAGAAAACTTCCGAGACCTACTGGATTGGATAACTGAAGAATAGATTTTAATTTGTAGGGTACAAAAAGTGATTGATCACATCAAAAGTAACCTCTCCACCTGGTTTTACTTGGTATTGGATCATCAGTTCTCCCCAAAAAGTTCCATCAGAAAAATCGGCAATTAACCACTTGTGATTTAATACTTTGACTTTGTTGATCAGAAACTTGCCTTCCATTTCTGCATAAGGAACCAATGAACCTTTTGGTCCCAGAAGATTTGTTTCGTAAATAGCTTCTTGTATGTAAGAAGAATTAACTTGAAAATCGAGATCATCAAAATATCTAATGGCTTCTTCATTGGTGTCTAATGAGAAATAGACATTGTCAAAAAAACGACGTTTTTCGACCTTCAAAGAATCCTTAAGATTTGTAATTAAAGTTTGTTTCCTCTGTAATCTTTCTAGTTGATCCGTCATGATCTTGTTGCTGTTAACAATTTGAAAGATCAAAATCAAAGCAACAAAAGAAAATAAATAAATAAAAATGTTTTTTTTCATGGATATTAAAACAAATAGTAGTGAGTTTAGGATGATGTGATTTGTAAATTATCAAAAGCTAAATGTACGTTCTTGGGTAAATTGGCTTCAACTTCATCATGAAAACCAAGCAGGTGGCTGATGTGAGTAAAATATGTTTTCTTGGGTTGAATGCGTTCAACCATAGCTAATGCTTCCTCTAGATTTAAATGGGATGGATGTGGCTCGATACGAAGTGCACTAAGAACCAAAACATCAAGGCTATTTAATTTTTCGAATTCCTCATCTTCAATGGTTTTTACATCTGTCAAATATGCAAAATTTCCAAAACGATAACCCATAACCTCAAGTTGGTAATGCATGATCTTGATTGGAGTTATTTTAAGTTTTTCAAGTGTGAAATCATGTTTGTAATCGATAACTGTTCTCAATACAGATGGAGCACCAGGATATTTATTCTGGTCGTTCATTATGTAAGAAAAACGTTTATCTAAAGCGTCAAAAACTTCTTGATTAGCTATGAATTTTATTTTCCCCTGCCTAAAAAAAAATGGTCGAATATCATCCAAACCAGCAGTATGATCGGCATGTTCGTGCGTAAATAAAATTCCATTTAAATTTGGAATGGGGTTTTTCAAAAGTTGTTGTCTAAAATCGGGGCCACAGTCTATTACATAATTAAACGATTTCCATGAGATTAATATCGATACTCGTAATCTTTTATCTTTGGGGTTTTTACTCAAGCAAACTGGGTGTTTACATCCTATGATTGGAATCCCTTGTGAAGTACCTGTTCCTAAAAAAGTGATTTTAAACATTATTTCAAAGGTAAATATTTGTCTTTAAAATAAACAAACTTTGTACATTTGTTAAGTAATACATCACTATGTCAACAAATCTATCTGGTGAGAGACCACTCGAGAACAGACCCTCAATAGAAGCGAAAGCTTTAAGAATAAATCTAAATGAGCATATTTATGGAACCTTTGCCGAAATTGGTGCTGGTCAAGAAGTAGCTAGACATTTTTTTAGAGTCGGAGGAGCATCTGGAACTATTGCAAAAACAATTAGTGCTTACGATAAAAATTTTAGTGATAACATCTATGGTGAAGATGAAGATGGTCGCTACGTTACTGAAACTCGTTTGACCAAAATGTTGGGTCATGAAATGAAACTTCTTGAAAATAGAATTCCGAGATCAGAGAATCCTAACAAAATGTTTTTCACCTATGCCAATACAGTCACTACAATTGATTTTGCAAAAAAGTACAAGGGTCATGGCTGGATGGGTATTCGTTATCAAACGGCTCCCGGTCAAGAGTACAGTGAAATCACTCTTCATATTCGTTTTCATCAAAGCGAGGCTCGATTTCAACAGGAATCCCTCGGTATTATGGGAGCAAATTTAGTTTATGGAGCCTTTTACAAGCATGATGAGCCCAAAAAGCTTTTAAAATATTTGTATGATCATCTTGATAAAGATGCAATAGAAATTGACACCATCAACTTTTCAGGCCCACTTTATGAAAACGTAGACAATCGTTTGATGAGTTTGCAATTGGTCAAAAAAGGAATGACCGAAGCCGTAATGTTCAATCCCAATGGCAACAACATACTCCCTGCAAGAGAACTTTACAAGAAAAACATCTTAGCATTACGTGGAAGTTTTAGACCTGTAACCAAGGTTAACATTGATATGTTTGAAAAGTCCTTGGAGGTGTTTCTTCAAGAACGGGAAGTCAATGAAAATAAAACGGTGGTTATTTTTGAAATAACACTTTCAAACCTGACTTCACAGGGAGAAATTGATGAAAAAGACTTTATGGATCGGGCTAAACTTCTTTGTTCATTGGGACATGTAGTAATGATTTCAAACTTTAAAGAGTATTATCGTCTTGTTGATTATTTATCGCAATACACCAAAAAACAAATGGCATTAGCTATGGGTGTCAATAGCTTTGTTGAGATATTTGACGAAAACTATTACACCGATTTGAGTGGAGGAATCTTAGAGGCTTTTGGGAAGATGTTCTACAACAATCTAAAAGTTTACCTCTACCCTACAAAAGACGTGGATGGGAATATCATAACGAGTAACAACCTAAAACTACACCCAAGAATGAAGGACTTTTACAAGTTTTTCAAATACAACGGTAAGGTTGTTGATATTTTTGATTTCGAACCGAAATACCTCGATATCTTTTCGCGAAAAATTCTTCAACAAATCAATAACAATGAAGTTGGATGGGATGAACATCTTCCAGAGGGGATATCGGATATGATTGTAAAAAAGAAAATGTTCGGATTTAATCCAGAATCAAAGAAGGTGTAGCTTTTTCAAAAATTCTATTCAAGAATCTGTGCTGCGTGTGCCTTAGTTTTTACTTTATCTATTAAACGTTCTACTTTACCTTCGCCATCAATGATAAAGGTTTTTCTATGGATTCCTTCGTATTCTTTACCCATAAATTTTTTTAGACCCCAAACTCCGAAAGCATTGATAACATCCTTGTTCTCATCAGCTAATAAAGGGAAAGGGAAATCGTGTTTTTTTGAAAAATTTTCTTGCTTTTTTTGGCTATCAGCACTAACTCCAAGTAAACTGTATCCTGCATTTTTGAGTTCCTCATAATGATCGCGTAAATCGCATGCTTCAGCCGTGCAACCAGGTGTGCTGGCTTTGGGATAAAAGAATACTACTAATTTCTTCCCTTTGAAGTCTTCAAGTCGGTGCAAGGTTCCTGTTTCATCCGCACAACTAAAATTTGGTGCTAAATCTCCTTCTTTAAGTGTATTCATAGTTGTTTTTTTTCTAAATTACGAAAAAAGATTAGGCTTCTCAAAAACGGTCTAAAAAATTGTATTTGCACATAGAATCTATGTTTGATAATTGATCTAAAATGACAAAAAAAGAAAAAGTAGCCTTTGCAATGAAAACCCTTCATAATTTGTATCCTGAAATTCCAATACCCTTGGATCACAGCGATCCCTATACTTTATTAATTGCTGTTTTACTCTCAGCACAAAGTACAGATGTAAGGGTTAATAAGATAACTCCCTTGCTGTTTGAAAGGGCTTCTTCACCTCAAGAAATGATCAAATTAACGGTTGATGAAATTCGAGAAATTATTAAACCTGTAGGACTCTCACCCATGAAATCAAAAGGAATACATGGGCTTTCTCAAATTCTTCTTGAGAAACACAACGGCAAAGTTCCACAAGATTTTGATGCGCTCGAGGAGCTTCCAGCTGTTGGACATAAAACGGCAAGTGTTGTGATGTCTCAAGCCTTTGGTGTGCCGGCATTTCCAGTAGACACACACATTCACAGGTTGATGTATCGGTGGGGGTTTACTAATGGTAAGTCTGTAGTTCAAACAGAACTAGATGCGAAAAGACTCTTTCCCAAAGGTAAATGGAATGATTTACACTTGCAGCTAATTTGGTATGGCAGAGAATACTCTCCAGCGAGGGGGTGGAAAATCGAAAACGACATTATTACAAGAACTATTGGCAGAAAATCCGTTTTAAAAGCTTTTGATGAAAAATAGCTTTTACTTCTTTAATTCTTTGGAGATGCCTTTCTTGGGATGGTTCATTGTTTTGAAGGCTTTTGAAAAAGCTAAAATACGTTTAACCGTTAGCTCACTTGGGCCTTCTTTTTTATTTGAAGAATTTCTGTCAGAGTAATTTTTTTCCATAAACTTAACTTTTACAGTTTAAGAACGGAAAAAATTAAGAAATAGTATTCCCTAGGCAGATAAAACAACCTGATGCTCCTCAATTAATTTTCTAATGTTGATGACAGCATACCTCATGCGGCCTAATGCTGTATTGATACTTACCCCTGTAATCTCAGCAATCTCTCTAAAACTCATGTCTTTGTACAAACGCATGGTTAGAACTTCTTGCTGATCACTTGGCAGTTCTACAATTAATTTTTTTAAATCCTCAACAACTTGTTTGTCGATCATAGTACTTTCTATGTTTGGAGCATCATCCCCAATAATCTGAAAAATATCAAATTCATCTTTACTTTCAAAAATTGGAATACGATTACTCTTTCTAAAATGATCTATTACTAAATTGTGAGATATTCTCATTACCCAAGGAAGAAACTTGCCTTCCTCTTGGTAGACTCCTCTTTTGAGGGTACGAATTACCTTGATGAAAGTATCTTGAAAAATATCTTCAGCAATTTCGCGATCAAAAACTTTAGAATAAATAAAGTTGTAAATTTTGAGTTTGTGACGTTCTATTAATTTTGCTAATGAGAGCTCACATCCATCAATGTAACCTTTTACAAGGGCTGCGTCAGTTGATTTTTTGAGAGAGTTTGGCATACAAGTTACTTTTAAACACCCCTAGGGATGTGGGTTTACGATAAATTCAAAAGTAAAGTTGCTTAATATGTCTGTTGTTTATTTAGTCAAATATATGTTATTATTTTTAATTGACAATATTTTGATTTATAAAACGTTGGAAATCGGCTTTTTAAAAACATTAATAAATGCTTTGGTTCTTTGTTTTTGCTGTATTTTTATGGAACAATAATTTTTATGTCAGATCCTTCTAAAACACAACCAAATAATCCCCTACTCGGATTAAAATTAGCTGATATCCTTAAACAATTAGTTGAAATTTATGGTTTTTGATGAACTCGGTGCTCGAATCCCTGTCCGGTGTTTCAATCTAAATCCCTCAATTAATCAAGTTTAAAGTTTTTGAGAAAAACTCCGCGGGCACATTTCAAAATAGAACAATTGTATCTCCTCACTAAATTGGATAAAAAACTAAAGTTTTTATTTATGAATAACTTAGTAAATCTCAATAAAAAAATTGGGAGATAAGTTGTATCTTACGCTCTTGATTTTTACAATGAAAGACGTTAGAAAATTAGATCCAAAAAATCATATCATCATCTTAGGTGCACAGCTACACAACCTTAAAAATGTTGATGTTGCCATTGAAAGAAATAAACTTACGGTTATCACGGGGCTATCGGGTTCTGGGAAATCGTCTTTAGCCTTTGATACACTGTATGCCGAGGGTCAGAGACGTTATGTAGAGAGTTTATCTTCCTATGCTCGTCAATTCATGGGAAGATTGAACAAACCAAAAGTTGAGCAAATCCGGGGAATTGCTCCGGCAATAGCTGTAGAACAAAAAGTAAATTCTTCAAATCCCAGATCGACCGTAGGTACTAAAACTGAAATTTATGACTACCTTAAACTGCTTTTTGCTCGAATTGGAATTACCTACTCCCCTATTTCAAATACTGTGGTTAAAAAAGACAGTGTTTCAGATGTTGTTAAATATGTTTTTTCTTTGGAGGAAAACACCAAATTACTGCTCTTAACTTCCGTAACCAATACTCAAAAAAGAAGTCAAAAAGATGTTGTTAAAATATTGATTCAACAAGGATTTGCTCGGATATTTTCTGATGGTAAAATGCTGCGATTAGACGATGTTTCTGAAAAACCCCCAGAATCTTTTGAATTGATTGTAGATCGAATAGTTTTAAAAAAAGATGAAGATTTTAGGAATCGGCTTTCCGATGCTATTGAAATCGCTTTTTTTGAGGGAAATGGCAGCTGTGCCGTAGTCTCACTTGACGGTGAAAATCGAAAAGAATTTTCCAACAATTTTGAGGCAGATGGGATGCAATTTGCCGTTCCAAATGTACATTTATTCAGTTTTAATAACCCTTTTGGTGCCTGTCCAAAATGCGAAGGCTATGGGGATATCATTGGGATTGACCCTGAATTGGTTATCCCAAACACAGGGTTGTCGATTTATGAGGAAGCAATAGTTCCATGGAAAAGTGGTGCTATGCGCAAGTACTATGATGATTTGGTAAACAATGCTTACCGTTTTGATTTACCTATTCATAAGCCCTATTTTGAATTGGATCAAGATCAAAAAGAGCTGCTCTGGAAAGGAAATTCATATTTTACAGGATTAGATAGGTTTTTTAAAAAAATTGAATCTAAAAATTATAAAATTCAAAATCGGGTTCTCCTTTCTCGATACAGAGGAAAAACAAATTGTAACTCTTGTCAAGGAACTCGATTGAAACCAGAGGCTAATTATGTAAAAATTAATGGTAAAAGTTTAGCTGAGCTAGTAAATGAACCCTTAGATGATTTGCTAGAATTCTTCAAAAATCTGACACTTTCTGAACAGCAACAAGAGGTTGCTGATCGACTTCTTGTTGAAATCAAAAGTAGACTAAATTTCATAAAGGATGTAGGACTGGGTTATTTGACATTAAATCGGAAATCAAATTCCCTGTCAGGTGGAGAATCGCAACGAATTAACTTAGCTACTTCTTTGGGTAGCAGTTTAGTCGGATCGATGTACATCTTAGATGAACCCAGCATAGGATTGCATTCTCGAGACAATGAGCGTTTAATAAAAATACTAAAACAACTTCGAGACATTGGTAACACAGTTATTGTAGTAGAACACGATGAAGAAATTATGATGGCCTCAGATCGTATCATCGATATGGGACCAGAAGCTGGAACTCTTGGAGGTGAAATTGTTGCAGAGGGTAAAATGAAGGATATTCTGACTGCAAAGTCACTAACTACGCAATACCTGACCAATAAACTTAGAATTGAAATTCCTACTAAGCGACGCTCAAATAAAGAACAGTTGATTGTTGTTGGGGCTCGAGAAAATAATTTACAAAACATAACCACTCATTTTCCTTTAAATTCATTGAGTGTGGTTACTGGAGTTTCTGGTAGTGGAAAAAGCACTCTGGTAAAAAAGATATTGTATCCTGCACTTCAGCGTGAACTCGGAATTTTTGTTGATAAACCTGGGCAATTTACCGCCTTAAAAGGTAAATATGACTCCATTAAGCACGTAGAGTTTATTGATCAAAACCCCATTGGGCGTTCTTCCAGATCTAACCCGGTGACCTACATCAAAGCCTATGATGATATTCGAGCTTTGTTTGCTAGCCAACCTCTTTCTAAAATCAGAAATTACCAAGCCAAGCATTTTTCGTTTAACGTTGATGGTGGGCGTTGTGATGCTTGTAAAGGAGAGGGAACTGTTACCATTGAAATGCAGTTCATGGCAGATGTTGTACTTCAATGTGAGCATTGCAAAGGGAAACGCTTTAAAAAAGAAGTACGTGAGGTTCAATTTGAAGGTAAATCTATTGATGCTATTTTAGAATTTACTGTAGATGATGCAATGGCTTTTTTTGAAGAACATTCACAAACAAAACTGGTCAAAAAACTAGCTCCATTAAAAAAAGTTGGTCTTGGTTATGTTTCTCTCGGGCAGTCCTCCGCATCTCTCTCTGGTGGGGAGGCACAGCGAATAAAATTAGCCTCTTTCATTGGCAAAGGTGATCATAGAGAAAAAATACTCTTTATTTTCGATGAACCAACGACTGGTTTACATTTCCACGACATCAAAAAACTTTTGACTTCTTTTGAAGCTCTTCTCGAAAAAGGGCATTCTATTATTGTAGTTGAGCACAATATTGACTTAATCAAATGTGCCGATCACATAGTAGATTTAGGACCTGAGGGTGGAAATAAAGGTGGGGTTTTGTTGGGAGAAGGAACTCCAGAGGAACTGGCAAAAAACAAAAAATCATACACTGGAAAATATTTAGCAAGGAAAATAAAAATCGATTAACAAAAATTTAACTTTTGAATTATGAGTTTGGCTCACTAATTGGACCAGGTAAGTTGGTTTAATTTCATAATTAAATTATTGGTTTAATGATTTTGTTGGCAATGGCTTATTGATTTTTCAATAAGCTATTGTTTTTTTAACAATTGATTTACAAAATTATTTACCTCTGCTGATAATCCTGTCAAATAACTTATGCCCAAATAAAGTATTCCTACAATAATCGACTTTAGAGATACTGAAATAAAAGGATGTAAATCTAAGCTCACATTTTTGAAGACCAAATACAAAGCAACTATGAGTAACAAAACCCATGCTGATTTGATACCGAAAGGATGTATTTTGAACTTGTAAAAGACCAAAATGATCTTTAGAATATTAAAAACTGTGACAACAACTAAGGTTGCTATTGCAGCCCCAATAAAACCGTAGGTTGTAATAAATTGAATGTTAAGTACAATTGCTGTTAAGGCAGAGGCTATTGAAAAGATTAATAAATATCGATAATTCTTAGAATTGGTTATGATATTATTCAAACAACCCAAAGAGGCAGAAAAAAGTTTTGTGATAGAAATCAATAAAATTATTGGCAATCCTGCGATGTATCCTCTTTCTGTGTTCAAAATCTCTATCAATTTGTAGATGTCTTGGAGATTTACATTAATCACAACAAATATTAAGCCCGAAATTAACAGAAGATTTAAAGAACTTTTTTTCAAAAGCTCCTCTAAACGCATTTTGTTATTACTATTCAAAGACTCTGCAACCATAGGGCTTACAATCTGAACCATAGCCCTAGAGGGAGTGTCAATTACTGCGGCAATGAAGATCGCAACCATGTAAAAAGAAACATATTCGGGAGCTAGAAACTGTTTTATCATCGATTTATCCAGATCCAAAATGATACTTGCTGAAAATCCTGTCAAGAAAATGTAACTACAATAGCGCAAAATCATTTTTGTATTGCTGGGAAATTCCCAATGAATTTTTGGTGTATGAACCTTCAAAGCATAAAAGAAAATTAAAAGTAGTCTCAAGTAATACCCAACAATCAGGTTATAAAGAAAACTATCAAAATCCAACCATCCTACTAAGTAAAATGTAATTAGAACGGTAATCATAACCCGTTGATAAACTTCTTTCAAAAAATTACCAAATACCGTCTTTTTTTGAATGCGCAACCAACTGTAAAAAATCTCGAAATAAGCGGTTGAAATAGCTACACTTAAAATTAGAAATAAATAATCTGAAGCTTTGGATTCATCTGCAAAGAAATAACCCAAAATAAAATCAAATTGATAAACCGTCAAAATTAATGGAATAATAAGAAATAAAGGCAAAACAACAGAAAAGATCAATAAATTATCTTGATCACGTTTGTTTTTACAAGCAGAATGAAATTTTATCACGGAAAATTGAATTCCGAAAGAAAAAAGCGGCTGAATGATATTCGAGTTTGCCAACAATGCTCCAACAAGGCCATGGAATTCTGGCCCCATGACTCTTGGATAAAATACAATGGTGTTAGCTCCGCCCAGAGCAATAGCAAATAGAATACTAAGTACATTGTAAAATGTCTGTCGAGCAATGATCCCCATTAATTCAAGATGATTTATTTTTAAGTTGTAACCTTAATCCCAAGATAATAAGTCCCATTAAAAGAAGGAAACTAATCAGTTGAATTTTACCTCCAACACGAATAACGGCGGGGTCAAAAGTAAACTCAATGAGATGCTTTCCTTTGGGGACAGCCATACCTCTTAGTATGTAATTTACGTTGAAATGTGGGTGTTCAACTCCATCAATAGTTGCCTTCCAACCGTGTGGGTAATACATTTCTGAAAAAACAGCAAATCCATCCTGACCAGAATTTGATTGATATCTTAAATATTCTGGTTCGTGGTGAATCAATTTAATTGTAGCCAAAGAATCCTTTGAAAATGAATTTGGTAAATTTTGAAGTTTATTGGATTCACTTACTGCTGCCAAATCAAAATCAAGAGTTGCGAGTTGTTGATACGTACTGTCTGGTGAATTTGTTTTAATAAGTTTTTCCACAAACCAAGCATTTCCAAGTGTTTGAGGATTCATAAGAGGTTTTAATCCCCCCTCCTCTGCTTCAAATAAAATGTATTTGACGTTGAGGATATTTAATATTTCCTCGCGCTGAAGGGTTTCAAACATTTCAAAAACTTCTTCATATCGTCTAGGTTTTGCGCCATGGTATCCTCCAACAGCATTATGGAAGTATGAAGTTCTGGCTCCAGCAAGACGCATACCCGGTTCGTAGACCCTGAAGTGATTTGTGTCTTTCAAAATTAATTGATCAGCTGGGGTCGAAGAAAAAATAGTTTTTGAGCGAGACTTTGAAATAAATAAATCACGATTCAAATATCGATTAGAAATTCCGACTAAATCAATCAACATCAATAATGTAAGAATCACATAAGCAGTGTTGGATTTTAATTTCTGAAGAGAATAAGCCCACAATATTGATGCTGCAATGCTAACAAAAACGAGTACGCGAAGAAGATCTTCGGTGTAAACCGCTTTTCGGGCTTTGTAAATTTGTTGCATCAATTCGGGTCCCATTGCCTGACTATAGTAGCTGTCCGATACTCCTTCAAAAGAAAGCATTCCTTTTACTAAAAAAAGAACTGAAAGAAGACCGCCAAAAAGGAAAGCGGTTTTTTTGAGAGACTCAATTTGCTGTTCTCTGGATGCTTTAAAAAAGTCAACTAAACCAATGGTTGCTAATACTGGAAAAGCAAGCTCAAGAATTACTTGAATTGAAGATACCGCTCTAAACTTGGAGTAAAAAGGAACATATTCAATAAAAAAGTGTGTTAAAAAAGATAGATTCTTTCCCCAGGATAAAAACAAGGAAATTAAGATGCCAAAAAATAGCCATTGTTTTTGAGAATTCCAGCCTAAAAACAAAGCCAGCAAGGCAAAGAAAACGACCACAACCCCTACATAGGCTGGTGCCTCCAAAATAGGTTGGTCTCCCCAATAGGTTGGAACATTTTCACTAAAACCCTTTGCTTGTTTTCTACCAGCTCCTTTTTTAATCAAATATTGATAAATTTCTGATGAAGTACCCATATCTTCTCTAGAACCCCCTCCTTGTATGCGAGGAGCAATTAGATTTAGACTTTCAAAAATACCGTAACTAAATCGAGTGATGTAATCATAAGAAAGCCCTGATCTTGCTTCTATGGGTTCTCCTGTAGCGGATGAAGTAAGTTCGCTTTTACCCCGAGTGCTAAATTTTGCATATTCTGATGTTGCCAATAAAGAAGTAGCATTTAGTCCAAGGGCAAAAATACCTGCCAGAAGTAAAACCCCTGTTTTTTTAAAAATCTCATTCCATAGATTACTCTTGAAGTGTTTCCAGATTTGGACGATTCCAAAAACTATCAACAACAACAATAAATAATAGGTCATTTGATAATGATTCGATCTGATTTGCATTGCAATAGCAAAAGTGCTGAAAACAAAGCCCCAAAAATATTTTTCCCTAAACACCCACTGAACCCCAGCCAAAACAAAGGGTAAATAGCCCAAAGCTTGAGCTTTGGTGTTGTGTCCTACTTGAATGATGATTAGCAAATAGGTGGATAACCCATAGGCTAATGCACCAAATAAAGCATACTTCATGGGTACACGCATTGAAAGTAAAAAGAGATAGCAACCCAGAAAATAGAGGAATATCAAAAATATGGGATGAGGTAAAAGTTGAATTATTTTATGAATTGGCGTAAGGAAATCAAAAGGATATTTTGCACCCAGTTGATAGGTTGGCATTCCGCCAAAAGCATTGTCGATCCAGTACAACTCAACCCCTTTTTGTCGAGATTCTTGTAATTGTTTCGACATCCCTTGATACTGTTGAATATCCGATTGGAGGAGTTTTTTCCCTTTGATTACAGGGTAAAAAATACAAAAAGAAACTCCCACAAAAATAAGAAGGGCAGATAAATGAGGAAGTATGTTTTTAAACTGAATCAAATCAATCAATTTCTTCATAGTGAATGTATTCGCCTAAATTATCTGAGCTTGTTTTTATTTTTTTCGGATTGGTTGTTGCTTTTTGCTGCTGCTGAGTCTGTTGTTTTTGAGCCATCCTAAAAAGCCGTCCCAAAAAAAACCGAATGATCCAAGGAGCGAGCCTCCTAAGCAATAAGATCAAGGCGAAACAAATGAGGATAAATTCTAACAAGCCGAACTATTTGAAAGACCAAATTTAACCATTTCGATGGATTTAAGGCACATCTTGCTCGCTAAAATAAATAGCATATTTATTAAAAAGCACTTATCTTGCTTTAAATTATTAAACATGGGTAAAGGATTTTTTTTGGGGATCATAATCTTATTTAATACTCCCCTTTTTTCTCAATACACAGAGCAAATAAATTCTAATCGACCGGGAATGTCCATAGGAGCATTTTCGGTTGGCACGGGTGTAATTCAATTCGAAGCTGGAGGAGAATTTAGATCCTACAAACACAAAGGCTACAACAATTCAAAAGTGAATGGAATGGTAGGCTTTTTTTCCCTCCGTTGGGGGTTTTTGAAAGAGCAGTTGGAGTTGACTTATGAAGGTTCTTACCTTCTGGATAAAATTACCAACAAACTTATTACCCCACATTTGAGGTACAAACGGGATGACTTTTTTGGTAATTTTATTGGAGTGAAATATTTGGTTTATGACCCATTTAAAAGAGAGGTAGAAACAAATGTTTACAGCTGGAAAGCAAACAATTCATTTCGTATTCGTGATCTAATCCCTGCAGTATCGGTTACTTTAGGAGCTAATTTCAATGTTAAACAAGTCGATAGTCACTACCCCTATGGAGGTGTTTTCAATAATTTACACCGACCTGGTTTTTTCCTAAACATCAACAGAAGAGGAATTGAGGAACCCTTGATCAGTTACAGGGGAACTATTGCTACTCAATCACATTTTTTGGGAACTTGGGTTTTTGTTACAAATTTATCCTACAATCGAATTGCATCAGATTATGAAGAACAAAGTTACATTCTGACCCTTACCCATACATTCAGCCCTAAGTGGTCTGTTTACATTGAAAATCATGGGATTTACAGCGATATCTATTCAGACCAAATTCTTAGAACCGGAGCTGCGTATCTACTAAATGACGATATTCAAATTGAAGGGACAGTTGGTTTAAACACTAAAGATTCACCTTCATTTTTTTCGATTAATGCAGGGGTATCTTACCGACTGGATTTCCATAAAGACAAAAACCCTGAAGCAATAAAAGATGCAAGAGCAGCTGATAAAGCTTTGAAAAAGGAACAGAAAAATCTGAAAAAAGGAGCTCGAAAAGCAACCAAATCTCAAAAGAAAGCAAAACAAAGAGCACGAAAAAATTAAATCTATGATTCAGATTAAAAAAGTAGAATCGAAAAACGATTTTAAAGTCTTTGTTAAATTCCCCTTCAAACTCTACAAGGAAAACCCTTATTGGGTTCCTCCCATCACAAATGAAGAATTGAATGCAATCGATGCTAAAAAAAACCCTGTATTTCAAAATGCTGAAGCTGTTTTTTTTCTGGCCTACCAAAAAGATGAAATTGTTGGACGAATAGCAGCAATAATCAATTGGATTGAAGTTGATGAGTTAAAAAAAAGAAAGATGCGTTTTGGTTGGTTCGACTGTATTGATGATAAAAAAGTCAGTGAATCTTTGTTAAATGAAGTAGAACGCTTGGGAAAAGAAAAGCAATTGGACTATGTAGAGGGACCTGTTGGATTTTCAAATTTAGACAAGGCTGGACTTCTTGTCGAGGGTTTTGAAGAAATGAACACCATGATAACCCACTACAATTTTCCATATTATTCGGAACATTTGAAAGCCTTAGGATACAAAAAACTTGCACAATGGGTAGAATATGAAATTAAAATCTCTTCTTTTGAAGATTCTCCCGAAAAAGTAAAGCGGTTTGGTCGTTTGATATTTGATCGCTACAAACTCCATCTTATCGATTTTAAAAAAACAAGTGATATTCTTCCTTATGTTGATCAAATGTTTCAACTATTATCCGATACTTATGATAAGCTTCAAACCTTTGTGCCTATTCAACCTTACCAAATAAAACATTACAAGGAAAAGTATTTTAAATACATTCACCCTGATTTTATCAAATGTGTTGCAGATCAAAAGGGTCGATTGATAGCCTTTGTAATAACGATGCCCTCATTTACAAAAGCCCTGAAAAAAGCAAACGGGAGTTACTTTCCTTTTGGTTTTCTTCGAATTTTATGGGCACAAAAATTTAACAACCGAGCATCATTTTACCTGATTGGTGTCGACCCAGAATACCAAAACAAAGGAGTTACGGCCATACTTTTTAATGAAATTCAAAAAACGTTTAATAAAAGAGGAATTAAAACTGTAGAAACTAATCCTGAGTTGGAGGAAAATAAAGCCATCCAGCAAATGTGGAAAAATTATGAAAATCGACTGCATAAGAAAAGAGCCACGTTTACAAAAAAAATCTAATCTACAAGGTGTATGGTATTCCATAAGGAATCCAAAATCATTACATAATTGTATCCGAATGAAAATTCAGTAGATTCATTTGTTTTGAAATAGAAAATTGAATTTGAACACAACAATTGAAATCTAGAAATCCCAGGTTTATCTTATTAATGCTTAAGTTTGCAGTATGATAAGTGAAGGAACAATAGTAGCCCTTTCTACGGCT
>PAOB01000045.1 GCA_002708445.1 Candidatus Arcticimaribacter sp. | reverse complement strand
TTTAACATCTATCAAATTGATGCTTTCACAGATACTATTTTCAAAGGAAACCCAGCTTGTGTTGTCCCACTAGAAAAATGGCTTCCAGACCAAACCCTTTTGGAAATAGCAAAAGAAAATGCAGTTGCTGAAACTGCCTTTTTTATTTATCAAAAAGACTTTATTCAACTGCGTTGGTTTACTCCAGAAATTGAAATGGATCTGTGTGGACATGCAACCCTAGCCACTGCACATTGCCTAAAAACCATACACAATTACCCCCAAAATAAAATCACATTTAAAACACTAAGTGGAGACCTAACTGTCCTTTTAGAAAACAATTTTTACACTCTTGAGTTTCCATCTCGAGTACCAGAAGATTCAGAATTACCCAATGTCATCTGCAAGTCACTTAATATTCAACCCCAAGAGGTTCTAAAGTCAAGAGACTATGTATTGGTTTATGATACTGAAGAAGAAGTTGAAAATATTGAAATCAACAGAACATTTTTTGATCAGATAAACTTGAATACTGGAGGAGTAATCGTTACTGCTAAAGGGGAGGGATGTGATTTTGTGTCACGATTTTTTACCCCTCAAGCATCAATTTTGGAAGATATGGTAACGGGCTCTGCCCATTGTTCTCTAATTCCTTATTGGTCCAAACGATTAAAAAAAGAAAAACTGATTGCAAGACAAATTTCTTCTCGAGGCGGAACTCTATTCTGTCAAAACAACAATAAAAGTGTTCTGATCACTGGAAAAGCAGTAACCTATTCCATCGGTAATTTTTGGATACAATAGCCTATGATAAAGCTTGAACCCTTTAGCTCGGACGACTTTTCAAGATTGATTTTGTGGAACGACAGCAAAAAGAAATTGACCCAATTTGCAGGCACCTTGTTTACGTATCCCCTAACCACAACCCAACTGAAAAAATACAGCAATAACCCTAAGCTTTTTCCAAAGAAAATCATTGCCCTTGACACTGGAGAAGTAATAGGACATTGTGAGCTGAATTTTTCTAATGAGACCCCTCGCTTATCGAGAATTCTTATTGGTGATGAGAACTACAGGGGTAAAGGATTTGGAAAGCAAATTGTAAATCTGATGATTGAAGAAATTAAAGCCAAGAACAAAACAAAACAGGTAGAATTAAAGGTTTACGGCTGGAATAATGTAGCATTAAAGTTGTATAAAAACTGTGGCTTTGTAGTTGATACAGAACTATCTCATCCCTTTCAATTCTCTCCAACAGAGATTTGGAAAAGTATCCATATGATCAAAGAAATTTAAGGGGAAAATAATTTTAACAATGTTTCCTAATCCCACATAATCATTTTAATTAATTGATTATCTTGAAGAATAGTTTTAATAAAAATAGTCTATGAAAATTCCAAAAAAGAATCAATTTCAAGTTGTAAAATCAAATTTCATAAAAAACAACATTCAAGAAATCCCTGAAGATCGCTTGACTCTTTCGGAAGGTGAGATTTTGGTTCAAGTAGATTTATTTTCTTTTACATCCAACAACATTACTTATGCCGTTTCGGGAAACATAATTCGTTACTGGGAATTTTTCCCTGCACTTGGAGAGCAAACCGACGATTGGGGAGTTATTCCTGTTTGGGGCTTTGCGGATGTAGTTGAGTCCAAAACAGAAGCAATCCCTGTCGGGGATCGAATTTTTGGCTACTTCCCTCCCGCCACCCATCTAAAAATGAAAGCAGACCGCATTACAGAAAAAAGATTCATCGATGGATCTGAACACCGAGCAACGCTACCTCCTACCTACAATTTGTACAAACGGGTACTTTCAGAATCTAATTACAATAGAAATTTTGATCAAGATCGCGCCTTATTTTACCCTCTTTACATTACTTCTTTTTGCCTTTGGGACTCCCTAAAAGAAAACGATTGGTATGGTGCAAAACAGGTAGTAATTCTGAGCGCTTCAAGTAAAACCAGTATTGGGTTAGCTTATGCCTTGCATCAAGATGATTCTTCACCAAAAGCAGTTGGAATTACCTCCAATCGAAATTTAGAAGCTTTAGAAAAATTAGGTTTTTATGACACATCCCTAACCTACGAGCAGCTCAATGATTTAGACAACAATTTGCCTACTGCCATCGTAGACATGTCTGGAAACAATTCGGTTTTGGTCGATTTACATAAGTCACTAAAAGATCAAATGAAGTTTACGCTTAAGGTAGGGCTAACGCATTGGAAAGAATCCAATCCAAATGAAGGCATCATCAAAGTACGTTCAAAATTTTTCTTTGCACCCAGTCATATCGAAAAACGCATTCAAGATTGGGGAGCAAGTGAATTTGATCGAAAAACCTCAGGCTTTTTGTTGAATGCTACAGCCCAGACTAAAAAATGGTTGAACTTCAAGGATTTAACAGGCTTAGAAGAACTCAAAACGCAGTATCCAGATGTTTGTAGTGGAAATCTTCCTGCAGATGTTGGACTGATTGTTAAAATGTAGAACTCTATTTTTTTAATAAGGCAACTCCAAGACTCCGTTCAATACGTTCCTAGAAATAATGATGCGCTGAATCTCGGAAGTACCCTCATAAATTTGAGTGATTTTTGCGTCCCGCATAAGTCTTTCTACATGGTATTCTTTTACATATCCGTTACCCCCGTGAATCTGAACAGCCTCAACCGTGTATTTCATTGCAACATCAGAGGCTTTTAGCTTCGCCATCGCGCTCGCACAACCAAAATCTTGACCGGAATCTTTTAGGTAAGCAGCTCGATAAACCAACATTCGAGCCGCCTCAATTTCCATAGCCATATCGGCTAGTTTAATGGCAACAGCTTGGTGTTTTCCAATGGGTTTACCGAAAGTTTCTCGCTGACACGCATATTGTACAGATAACTCATAGGCTCCTGCTGCAATCCCCAAAGCTTGAGCAGCAATACCTATCCGCCCTCCTTCCAGGGTTTGCATGGCAAATTTAAATCCAAAGCCTTCCTCTCCAATACGGTTTTCTTTCGGAACTTTTACATCCGAATAGCTGATCGAATGAGTATCTGAAGATCGAATTCCCATCTTGTCCTCCTTTGGACCAATATTAACACCTTCCCAATCACGTTCTACAATAAAAGCATTGATTCCTCGGTGACCTTTATCTTTGTCAGTATGGGCAATAACCAATTGAATTGTACCCTTCCCACCACTTGTAATCCAGTTTTTTACACCATTTAAAACATAATGGTCTCCTTTATCGATAGCCGTTGTCCTTTGTGAAGTAGCATCGCTCCCCGCTTCTGGTTCTGAAAGGCAAAAACAACCAATCTCTTTACCTGAGGTAAGTCTAGGAATGTATTTTTGTTTTTGTTCCTCACTACCATATTTTTCGAGACCCCATAAAACAAGTGAATTATTTACTGACATAATTACCGAACAGCTACTGTCAATCTTTGAAATTTCTTCCATTGCGATGACATAAGACAAGGTGTCCATTCCACTTCCTCCGTATTTTGAATTTGTCATCATACTCAGAAAACCCAAATCTCCCATTTCCTTTACAAGTTCAGTCGGATATTCCATAGAACTGTCTCTATCAATAACCCCTTCTTTTAATCGTGTGTTTGCAAATTCACGAGCTGCTTCCTTTACGCTGATGTGCTCCTCTTCTAATTTAAATATCATTTAAATATTTTTGTTTTGTGTTGGCTAATTTATTTTGACTTTTCTCTTATCAATCCTTCTTGGGCTACCGAGGCTATCAAATCTCCTTTTTTATTGAAAATACTTCCTCTGGCGAAGCCAAGAGAATTTGATGCACTAGGACTGTCCATAGCATAGAGCAGCCATTCATCAATTCTAAATTCACGGTGAAACCACAAGACATGATCTAAACTGGTGTAAAAGACATTTTTTTTATTCAATTCTTCACGATGCGGAAAAGTGGCTGTGTTTAGCAAATTTAAATCAGAGGCATAAGCTAAGATTTGATGATGAATTGGAGTATCCTTGACATCCAATTCTTCTGAAGTTTTAAACCAAAGATTATCGAAAGGTGGTCCATTTTTGGAGTACCTTGTTAAAAAGTTTTCAACAGATCGGATATCAAACATCTTGGGAAGTACACTTTTTAATCGATTGTAGATTTTTGGTGCAGCATTTTCTAGGACTTTAATTTCATCTATTGAAGTATCAAGACTTTCTGGCTTGATTACATTTGGCATAGGGATTTGGTGATCTACTCCCTTTTCATTCTTGTGAAATGAAGCCGACATATTGAAAATTGGTACTCCATTTTGTTTTGCTACAACTCGTCGAGTAGTAAAACTTTTACCATCGCGAATAGAATCAACCTCGTAGTGAATTGGAATATCCAATTGACCTCCCAAAATAAAATAGGCATGCATAGAATGGACTAAACGATCTTTTGGTACAGTTTGATAAGCTGCATGAAGAGACTGTCCTAAGACCTGTCCACCAAAAACTCTTCCCCATGGGGTTTGATAATTTCCACCTACAAACGTATTTTCATCAATTTTTTCAAGCGTCAGAAGGGCAATAACTTCTTGAATGGTATTCATATGATTTATTTAAAAAATACTGATGTATCATTAAATTTAAAATTAGCAATAAATCGCTAATTAATGCTTGTAATCATGAATTGATTTTCCAGCTTCAGATAAGGCTCTCAGTCCACTTGGAATGGCAAAACGTTCTCCAAATCGATTTGCAAAGTCATCGCATTCAGCAACAAATTTTTGCATTCCAACAAAATCAATGTAAGACAATGCTCCTCCTGTAAAAATCGGGAATCCCCAACCGAGTACTGAGCCCAAATCTCCATCAACTACACTTTTCAAAATGCCTTCCTCGAGACATCTAAAAGCTTCAATAGCTTGACGGTGCATGATACGTTTACCAACGGTTGCTTTGTCCAAATAGTCTAAATTTGAATTGTATTTTTCAGCAAGACCTGGCCATAATTTCTTTGGCATTCCTTTGGGGTAGTCATAAAAACCTGCTCCCCATTTTTTTCCTTTTCGGTCGTGGTTATCAACCAAATCTTTTTGCATTTTGTATGAACGCTCTTGAAACGCAGGTTTATTTGGTGTTGGGTCACTTTCATAAACATGTAATCCCAAAGAAAGGGTTACTTCATCAATAACCGCTAATGGTCCTACTGCCATACCCTCAGCTTTGGCAACATTTTCAACCATTGCAGCTGGAACTCCTTCTTCTACCATAAAAGATCCTTCTGAAACAAAAGTTCCAAAACAACGTGATGTGTAGAATCCGCGACTGTCATTTACTACAATTGGAATTTTACCTATGGCAACCGTGTAGTCAACTGCTGCTGCTATTGCTTTATCTTCTGTTTTTTCTCCTACGATTATTTCGACCAAAGGCATTTTTTCAACTGGAGAGAAGAAATGAATCCCAATAAAATTATCGGGACGTTTAGAAGCTTTAGCTAATTCAGTAATTGGAATTGTAGAAGTATTTGAAGCATACACTTTATCCGCAGCCAAAACTGCTTCAGTTTCGGCAGTTACCACCGCTTTTAATTTGGGATCTTCAAAAACAGCTTCAATTACTAAGTCACAATCTTTCATGGATGCAGGATCTGCAGATGGCTCAATTCTAGACAACAGTGCCTCTGCTTTTTCGGGAGTAGAACGTTTTTTTGAAATGGCTTTATCCAATAGGGATTTAGAATAGGCCTTCCCTTTATCCGCCCCTTCTTGTGAAACATCCTTTAGGACAACGTCCATTCCAGCTTTTGCTGAAACATAGGCAATCCCTGCTCCCATCATCCCCGCACCGAGGATTCCCAGTTTCTTTACTTCATACTGAGGCTCTGATTTTGGACGAGCAATTCCTTTTTTTGCTTTTTGTAATTCTGTAAATCCTGTACGGATCATGTTTTTAGCTTCTTTAGAGGCTAATAACTTAGTAAAATAACGGGCTTCTATTTCTAAAGCGCGATCAATGGTTAAGGGCAATCCATCATGAATTACTTTTAAAATATAGTTCTGAGCTGGATAGTTACCGTGTGCCAACTTTCCTAGGTTTCCTGCTGCACCAACCAAAGTTTGTACCCCATTGGGTGACCAAACATTACCACCAGGTATGCGATGTTTTTTGTTGTCCCAAGGTTGAACTGGACTTGGGTTAGAACTAATCCAATCTTTGGCTTTCTGAATCAATTCTTCTTGATTTTCTGCTAAATCATCGATCAATCCATCTTTGAGGGCTTCGGCTGGGCGTACTTCTTTACCTTGCAATAAATACATCAAAGCATTTTGTATGCCCAGCAAATAAGGAACCTTAGAATTCCCTCCTCCTGCAGGAAGTAAACCAACTTTAGCTTCTGGAAAACCTAATTTAATTTTAACATTGTTCAAAACAATACGATGGTGACAGGCCAGACAAAGCTCTAGGCCTCCACCCATTGCAGTTCCATTGATTGCAGCAACAAAAGGCTTACCAGAGGTTTCTATTGCTCTAAATGCATGATGCATTTCCATAGTGCTCTCAAATTGCTCTTTAGGGTTAGCCCCCATATTTTTCAATTCGCGAAGGTCAGCACCTGGCATAAACATGCTTCGTGACGAAGTAAGAATCACTCCTTTGATATCCTTGTCAGCAATTGCCTCATGTGCAAGCTTGATGTATGCGGTAACAAATTCTGTACTGAAAAGATTGGTTGGATTATTAACTTGATTGATCGAAAGAACTCCGATTCCGTCTGCTCCAACTTCAAATTCAAAAAGGTCGTTTTTAATATTTTCCATTTGAAATATTCTTTTTTCTTTTAATTATTAATTAAACACGTTCGATGATGGTAGCAATTCCCATACCTCCTCCAATACAGAGCGTAATCAATCCGGTATTCAGATCTCTTCTTTCTAATTCATCCATCAATGTTCCAGCAATCATACAACCAGTAGCGCCAAGAGGGTGCCCCATTGCAATTGCTCCTCCGTTTACATTCACAATAGAATGATCAACACCCAACTTGTCCATAAAGTACATTGGGATAGCTGAGAAGGCTTCATTTACCTCAAACAAATCAATATCATTGATGCTCATACCTGCTTGCTTCAGAGCCTTTACACTTGATGGAACTGGACCCGTTAGCATTATTGTTGGATCTGTTCCCTCTACAGCAGCAGCTCTAATTTTAAAACGAGGTTTCATTCCCATAGAAGCCCCAACCTCTTTGTTTCCAATTAAGGTTGCTCCTGCCCCATCTACAATTGCAGATGAATTTCCAGCATGATGGATGTGGGTAATTTCTTCAACTTCAGGGTATTTATCTATTGCAACAGCATCAAAACCTCCCATACTACCCATCATGGCAAATGAAGGCTGAAGACTGCTTATTCCCTCAAGAGTAGTTGAAGGACGAATGTTTTGATCCGTATCAAGAACGTCAATTCCATTGATGTCTTTAATGGCAATTCGAGACTTAAACCTATTGTCAGCCTCTGCTTCGGAAGCCCTTTTTTGAGATTCAACAGCATACAAGTCTGCATCGTTTCTAGAAAAACCATACTTGGTAGCAATGAGATCTGCAGATATTCCCTGAGGAACCAAATTCCTAGGAATAGCTTGAAGAGGATCCATAAGAAAACCTCCACCATCAGAACCCATAGGAACACGAGACATACTCTCTACTCCACCTGCAACCATTAGTGAACTGAATCCAGATTTCACATAAGCTGCTGCTTGATTCATGGCCTCTAATCCTGATCCACAAAATCGATTCAAGGTAACTCCACAAAGATGGTCTCCATAATTGGACTCTTGTGCTGCAGATTTTGCAATGTTTACTCCTTGGTCTTTTACCTGAGCAACGCAACCAAAAATTACATCTTCAACTTTTGAAGTATCCAATGCATTTCTCTCTTTCAACGCTACTAAAACTTGTTTGGATAATTCTGTTGGGGTTACTCCATGCAAAGCACCTTTTTTATTCCCTTTACCTCGTACCGAACGAACGGAATCATAAATGTAAGCTTCCATTTGTCTTTATTTTATTTTTTAAAATTATTCATAAACTCTTGCATGATAGTCTGATTATGTGGATCAGAAAAATTGTTAACCACATCTGTTATCTTTTTGGATAAATCTCCGTCAACTATTTTAAGCAAGTTTTTACGCATTAAACGTTTTGTTTCTCTAAATGCGGGTGGGTAAACAATCAACAAGCTTTTTAAATAAATCTCGGAGCGAACCAAAACTTCTTCCACAGGAACCGACTCATTAACCAGACCTACTTCTAAAGCTTCGTCGCTATCAAATAATTGTTTTAACTGCACTGCCTCCCATGCTCGTTTTTCACCCAAATGATAAGCATAAATATCTGAAAAAATTTCTGGAATAAGCATAGATAATTTTAATTCATGCATCCCCATTACATGCTTTGGCCCTTGGCCCATTACTCTGTAATCCGCACAAAGTGCAAGAATAGTTCCTCCTGCTGGAGCATAACCCGTTATTGCACATACAAAAGGTTTTGAAAAACGAATCATAACCTGAAGTGTTTCGTGAAAGCATCTCCAAAAATCTTGTGCATATTCTGAGCCTCCAGAGGCTAAGCTAGCAATATCTAAACCAGCACTAAATCCGTGAGGTCTTCCCGATAAAATAACACCCTTAACTGACTCGTCTCGATCCAATGCAAGAAAAACATCTTTCAGGTCTTGAAGCATAGCAGTGTTTATTTGATTTACCTTACCGCCATCCAATTGGACTATCACATAATTTTCTTTGTGTTCTAATGCTATTGAAGTGTAAGACATTTTACTTATTTTTTAATTTTAACAAATGTAGGAATTAATTGGTTAAATTCTTAATTAATTGCAAAATGACTGTAAACAATTTTTAAAATTGACTAAATAGTATTTAATTTGAAGTGAAATGAAAGAAAAAAACAAGAGTAACATTAGTAATAAGCGAAAAAGAGGGAGACCTAATGAAAAGTCTGGGATTAATTTAAATTCAATTTTGAACATTGCTCTAAAAGAGTTTTCAAAATTCGGTTTTGAAGGCACCAGCATCAATAGGGTGTCCTCACTTTGCGAGGTCAATGATTCTCTCCTTCACTACCATTTTGGAAACAAAGAAGATCTTTGGAAAAAAGCAGTAAGTAGAGCATTTGACACCTACATGAAAGAGTCTGTTGCTACTTTTAAACTTTTGAAACACTTGTCGCTAAAAGATACTGCAAAAACATTAGCAAGGCAATTTATTTATTACAACTCCAAGTTCCCAGAACTCTATTTGGTTATTATTCATGAAATGACTCATGAATCTCCACGGAGTGATTGGTTAATTGAGAACGTTCTCAAACCATTGACTTTAAAAACTAGTCAACTTCATGGTATGTTGGTAAAAAAGGGGCTTTCTGAGGACTTTCCAATTCCAAATTTAACCACCATCTTTTTTAGTGCAGCAAACTCAATTTTTTTATTTAACTACCAAATGAAAAAGCAATTTGGGATTGATCCTTTTGATGAAAAAGAGGTTGAGAAACATGCCGATATTATTGTCAAAATATTTTATCCCAACATTTAACTGTTAGGAAAAGAATCACGAAACAACAGAGCAGCTTTCCAAGGTTCAAGGGTATGACTACTCGATCGACCGACGCCTATTTTAAAAATGTCAAAAATACTTAGCTGTTCCATGGGGAAAAATCATTTAGTATCCTTTCGAAATGTACAAAAACAAATTTACAACATATTGATTAAAAGCTATTTCCTTCTTTCCACTTAAAAACTTCAATCTTTTCAGTTCGATTCATTGAAAATTTAATTTAACTTGTTAAATGAATTTAAAAACGATTTACTGCTCATGCGCAAAAATAAATTCATAAAGCGCCTATTAAAAGTTAGCACTGCTCTTGTAGGTTTGGTTCTCATCCTGTTTTTTTCTTTAAGAAACTCAGACATAGATGCTGAAACTTTAAAAAAACGTTACTCAGATTCTCAATCTCAATTTGTTTCAATTGATGGGTTAGAGGTTCATTTCAAAGATGAAGGAACTGGATTTCCAATAGTTTTGATTCATGGTACAAGTGCCTCACTTCATACATGGGATGCTTGGACTGAAAAATTAATCGAAAACTATCGGGTAATTCGGATGGATTTACCCGCTTTTGGGTTGACTGGAGCAAATAAAAACAACTCCTATGATCTAGAAAGTTACAATCAATTTTTAGAATCCTTTATTAATAAAATTGGAGTCTCAGAGTTTGTATTGGCTGGAAATTCATTAGGAGGGTCAATAGCTTGGCACTATGCTTCAAATCATCAAAATCAAGTAAAACATTTGATCTTAGTAGATCCGGGTGGATTTCCATCAAAGAAAGGGAAACCTTTTGTTTTTAAACTTGCAGAAATGCCTGTTGTCAACCTACTGTTGAAACACATTACCCCTAAATCTTTTGTTAGAAACAATCTAGAACAAGTGTATTACGATGACTCAAAAATAACCTCAGAACTGGTAGAACGCTATCATCAAATGATTTTGAGAGAAGGAAGCAGAAATGCGTTTATTGAACGATCCAAAATAGCTTTTAAAGATGAAACAGCTCTTTTAAAAAAAATAAATACCCCAACCTTGATATTGTGGGGTGAAAACGATATTTGGATCCCTGTAGAAAATGGATTAAAATTTGATGCTAAACTTTTGAATAGTCGCTTAGTCATTATGAAAGAAACAGGGCATGTACCCATGGAAGAACGACCAGAGGAAAGTCTGGTTCATCTGTTGGATTTCTTGAATGAATACCAAACAGAAACCCCTGATGCACAAAAAAAAGAAAACTTATGAATGTCTTACAACTTTATCTTATGGGAGGTATTTATTTCATCCTTGGAATTATGCATTTTACACATACAGGCTTTTACAGACCGATGATGCCAAAATTTTTACCAGCTCATAATGCACTTATTCTTTGGAGCGGTGTAGCAGAAATAGTGTTGGGCTTAGGAGTTTTCTTTCCAATTACCAGAACAATATCATTAGTAGGTATTATTGTAATGTTGGCTGTGTTCTTGGTCGTTCACATAAACATGCTAATCCCTTCAAATCATTTAGGAATATCTCCATGGCTTTTGTGGATACGCCTACTGATTCAATTCGCTTTGATGTACTGGGCTTATGCAAATCTACCCTAGTTAATTCTACAAAAGATATTCTGTATTCACAAAATTAGATTCCTTGGAATCCATTAAAGAATCCAATATTTCATTGTTGTAAGGATTGTCTTTGGCAGCTACAAAAGTTCGTATGGAAAACGATCGCAAAGCATCAAAAACACTAAGGGTACCAACTGCAGAGTTTTTTCGACCTGTAAAGGGGTAAACATCGGGTCCGCGTTGGCAAGCGCTATTAAGGTTAACACGACAAACCAAGTTTGCTAAAACGTCTATTAATGGAGCGAGTTTCCGTACATCTCTTCCAAAAAGACTGACTTGCTGTCCGTACTCTGAGGCAGCCATAGCATCCAGAGGTTCATTAATATCACTGTAGGATATTATTGGAACTACTGGACCAAACTGCTCTTCATGATAAACATTCATTTCCTTATTCACTGGATACAAAACTGCAGGAAAAGAATAATTCTCGGTCAACTCTCCTCCTTTTTTGTTCATTATTTTGGCACCCTTAGAAACGGCATCTTCAATTAATTCTTGAATGTATGCTGGTTTTCCGGGTTCGGGTAAGGGCGTTAAAAAAACTCCATCTTCCCAAGGTAGACCAAATTTAAGAGAATCGACCACTTTTGAAAATTGTTTATTGAATTCATCAACTATGGATTCATGAACATAAAGTACTTTGAGTGCTGTACAACGCTGGCCATTGTAGGAAAGGGTTCCAGAAATACATTCCTTTATGGTTGAGTCCAAATCAGCATCGGGTAATATGATCCCTGGATTTTTGGCTTCTAAACCTAAAACCAATCGAAGACGGTTCTTGTTGGGATGCAAATCTTGTAAGGCAACTGCAGAAGAACTGTGACCAATTAATGCCAAAACATCTACCTTACCCGTTTCCATTATGGGGGAAGCAATTTTTCGTCCGCGACCAAATAATATGTTAACCACCCCAGGAGGAAAACTTTCTTGAAAAGCATTGAGTAATGGAGTTATGAGTAAAACTCCATGTTTAGCGGGTTTAAAAATAGCAGTATTTCCCATGATGATCGCAGGGATGAGTAAACAAAAGGTTTCGTTTAAGGGATAATTGTAGGGTCCTAAGCATAATACAACTCCCAGTGGACCTCTTCTTATGTGGGCATGAATTCCAGATTGCTTTTCGAACTTAGCGCTTTTACGGTCAAGTTTTTTGTAAGCCTCAACTGTGTCAAAAATGTAATCAACAGTACGGTCAAATTCTTTGTAGGAATCAGCCTTATTTTTGCCAATCTCCCACATTAACAATTCCACAACTTGCTCTCTAGATTCTTTCATTTTTTCTGCAAATGAAACCAAGCAACGTAAACGGTCTTTCACTTTCATCGTTGGCCAGACCCCTTGGCCGCGGTTAAATGCCTTTTCGGCTGCACCCAACGCAGCTAGAGCTGTATCCGTTTCCATATCGGGAATAGAACCCAAAAGCGTTGGATTCATAGCCCCATCTTTGTCCTTGGACTGAATTGTTGAATACACTTTACTGGTGTTTCCTTTCCAGGCATGTAAAACACCATCAACAAGATATTTATCGCAATATATTGGTTTTTTGAACTTTACAGATCCAACTTTACTGTTTTCTAAATGTTGTGTCATAAGATTATTTTGTCTAACCTTTTATTTGAAATATTAAACTAAATTAAGGATTTTATTTTATAATTTAACTAGCTAACAAAGTAAAAATCAAATATAAGAAACAATAATGTTGTACAGTGATGTCATTATTTAAAATTACCTCGGAATAAAACTTGTTAGACAAACAAAACACTGTTATCTTTAAAACTAGTTAAAATAAAATGTATGAGTGATTTCTTGAATTCAAAAACAATAGGACTTTTTTTGGGTCCCTTGTTCTTTGTTTTATTCATTCTCTTACCCTTCGAAAATTTATCTTCTGAAGCCTGTGCTGTTCTGGCGTGTGCAAGTTGGATGATTGTTTGGTGGATTACAGAAGCTGTTTCTATTTCCGTAACATCATTAATTCCATTAATTTTATTTCCATTAACAGGAGTGATGTCTGTTAATGATGTGGGTGCTAATTACGGAAGTTCAATTGTATTTTTATTTTTTGGAGGTTTTGTTTTGGCAATTGGACTCGAAAAAGTAAACTTACATCGCAGAATAGCGCTGTCAATTATCAAAAAAACAGGGACTACGCCCAAAAAAGTAATTCTTGGTTTTATGATCGCAACTGCTTTTATGAGCATGTGGATCAGCAATACTGCCAGCACTGTAGTAATGCTTCCAATTGCCTTATCAGTCATCCATTTACTAATCAATAAAGAAGAGACCCCAAATACGAATCAACAAAATTTTGCTTTAAGTGTTATGCTGGGAATTGCATTTTCTGCTAATGCTGGAGGAATAGCTACCGTAATAGGAACTCCTCCAAATTCTGTCCTCATAGGTCTCCTAGAAAACGAATATCAAATTGAAATTTCCTTTGTAAAATGGATGGCAATTGGACTTCCGTTTGCACTTGTTTTGATAGCGATCATCTACCTCTTACTTGTACATTGGATTTTTCCAACAAAAGACTTACAATTCAGCACTTCAAATAATATCATTGACCATGAACTCAAAAAACTAGGAAGTATTTCAGCTCGGGAAAAACAGGTACTGTGGATTTTTGGAATAATTGTATCCCTGTGGATTTTTAGAACACCGATAAATTCTGTCTTTCCCTGGTTAAAATTATCCGATACCGTAATAAGTATTTTAGGAGCATTGGCACTTTTTGCCATTCCTTTCAATCTTAAGAAAGGAGAATTTATCTTAAAATGGGAAGATACTCAAAAATTATCCTGGGGAATCTTGATCCTTTTTGGGGGAGGACTAGCTTTAGCAAAAGGAATGTCCTCAACAGGGATTGTTTCTTTGATTACAAATTACATTTCTGATGGAAACTTTAGCGTGTTTTTGACTGCGTCCCTCCTTATTTTCTTGATGCTGTTTATGACAGAATTGATGAGCAACGTAGCCTTGGTAGCAGTACTAGCGCCAGTAGTTGCTGGAATTGCAATTGGCTTGGAAATACCCATACTTTACTTACTTATTCCAGTAACAATGGCTAGCAGCTGTGCTTTCATGCTTCCCATGGCAACACCACCCAATGCAATAGTATTTGCTAGCGGTTATGTAAAGGTTCATGAAATGGCAAGAGTAGGAATAATAATCAATTGTATTTCGGTTTTGATTTTGATTGCACTCTTTAAATTTGGTATTCCTCTAGTTTTTTAAAAACTGAAATAAATCGGGTTTATCATTGAGGTATTCGCTGAAAAAACCCTGTGCTTTCATACGATAAAGAAGAGAATCAAAATCTGAAGCTTTTTTTAATTCAACACCAAGTACCGCTGGAGCAAAATGTTGATTACTTTTCTTAGTAAACTCAAAATAAGTAATATCATCTTCAGGTCCCAAAACGTTGGTCACAAAATCTTTAAGTGCTCCTGCACGTTGTGGAAAACGAACAATAAAATAATGTTTGAGTTGAGCATAAAGCAATGCCCGTTCTTCAATTTCGGGGGTTCTGGTAATATCATTGTTACCTCCGCACAAAATGGCAGCAACTTCTTTGCCTTTAATTTTTGAAGCATATTGCTCTATTCCTGCAATGGACAGAGCACCAGCTGGCTCTGCTACAATCCCCTCTTTGTTGTACAAATCAAGAATTTCTTGACAAATTCTACCCTCATCTACCCTAATACAATCATCCAAAAGATTCTGGCAAATTTCAAAACTCAAGTCTCCCACCCTTTGAACGGCAGCACCATCAACAAATTTATCGATTTTTTTGAGTCGTGTATTTTTGTGATTTTCAAGAGAAATTTTCATGGAAGGAGCGCCAAGAGGTTCTACACCAATTATTTTGGTTTTTGGAGACAAAACTTTAAAAACCGTAAGGATTCCCGAAATCAAACCTCCGCCTCCTATGGGAACAAAAACATAGTCTAGAGGTTTCTCAGCCTGTTTGACCATCTCAATAGCAATTGTTCCTTGACCCTCGATTACATCAACATCATCAAAGGGATGAACAAAAACTTGCTTTTGTTTTTTGCAATGCTCCAAAGCCGCTTTTTGTGAATCATCATAAGTATCACCTCCCAGTACAATTGACACATAAGGCCCTCCAAACATTCTAACTTGCTCCACCTTTTGACTAGGAGTTGGTATTGGCATAAAAACCGTCCCCGATATCATTAACTGATTACATGAAAATGCAAAGCCTTGTGCATGATTTCCTGCACTAGCACAAACGATTCCTTTTTGGAGCTCGCTTTTTGGAAGGGAATTGATTTTGTTGAATGCACCTCTTATCTTAAAAGAACGCACCTGTTGTTGATCCTCTCTTTTGAGGTAAACAGAAGATGAAAAAGAATTTGAAAGGCGTTCGTTGTATTGCAATGGAGACTTAAGCGCCACTTTTGAAATAACCTGTAGTGCATTTTGAGCTCCTAGTATTGTAGGTTTATTTTGCAATATTTAAACGATTTTTTTCATAGCAATCATCGAGTCACGTAGCTCATATCCAATCATTTCAATGGGGTGAAAACGAATGATTTCGTTAATGTCGATAAGTTGTTTATTGTCAACACCATTGTTTTGTTCTGCTGCATACGCCATTCCAATAACGTCAGTATTTATCTTTTTCATAAAATCGGTTAGCATGGGTTTACAAGCATGGTCAAATAAATAACATCCGTATTCTGCTGTATCCGAAATAACATTATTCATTTCAAATAATTTTTTACGTGCAATGGTGTTGGCTATTAATGGAGTTTCGTGCAGAGACTCGTAATAAGCGGATTCTTCTTTTATCCCGGCGGCAACCATGGTATCAAATGCTAACTCTACCCCTGCTCTTACAAAGGCAACCATCAATACGCCATGATCGAAGAATTCTTGTTCTGAAATTTCTTGATCCGTTACATTAGTTTTTTCAAATGCGGTTTCGCCAGTAGCAGCTCTCCAACCCAATAAATTTTTGTCATCATTGGCCCAATCTTCCATCATTGTTTTAGAAAAATGACCAGACATGATATCGTCCATATGTTTTTGAAACAAAGGCTCCATAATTTCTTTCAACTCTTCTGAAAGTTCAAATGCTTTAATTTTTGCAGGATTAGACAGGCGATCCATCATATTGGTTATTCCCCCGTGCTTTAAAGCTTCGGTAATGGTTTCCCAACCGTACTGAATTAACTTTGCTGCATAAGAAGCATCTATTCCTTGTTCTACCATTTTATCAAAACATAAAATAGATCCAGTTTGTAGCACTCCACACAAAATGGTTTGCTCTCCCATCAAATCAGATTTTACTTCAGCCACAAAAGAAGATTCTAAAACTCCTGCTCGGTGACCTCCGGTAGCTACCGCATATGCTTTTGCTTGAGCTAAACCATGGCCTTGTGGGTCATTTTCTGAGTGAACGGCAATAAGTGTTGGAACTCCAAAACCTCTTTTGTATTCCTCTCTTACTTCTGAACCCGGACACTTAGGTGCAACCATAATAACGGTTAAATCTTCGCGAACCCTAGTTCCTTCTTCAACAATGTTAAAACCGTGAGAGTAAGAAAGCGTTGCTCCCTTTTTCATCAAGGGCATAACTGCCTGAACAACAGGAGTATGATTCTTATCTGGAGTAAGGTTAATAACAACATCAGCATCTGGGATCATTTCTTCATAACTCCCAATAGAAAAATTGTTTTGTTTCGCATTGTTGTAAGATGCTCTTTTTTGATCAATTGCTCCTTGACGTAATGCATAAGCAATATTCAATCCAGAATCTCGCATATTCAATCCTTGGTTCAGTCCCTGAGCACCACATCCAACAATTACAATTTTCTTTCCTGCCAATGCATCAATTCCGTCTTCAAATTCTGAAGCTTCCATAAATCTACACTGAGCCAGTTGATTGAGTTGTTCTCTAAATGAGAGTTGATTAAAATAATTTGCCATTTTTGTGTTTTAGTCTTTGTGTTGTTGTTTAAATGTATTTAAAATTTCTGAGATACCCATTTTTTCTTTGGTGATCGAAATTCTTCCTGATCTTACAAACTGAAGAAGTCCAAAAGGTTCGAGTGATTCTCGAAGTTGTTCTGTTTCATGCCGAAAACCCGTTTTTTGAATTACAAAAAAATCTGGAGAAACGGTAACGATATTTGCATTACTATTTTTAATTGTATTTTGAATCTGACGTTCTTCAAACAATGAGCTCGATTTTACTTTGTAAAGTGCAGACTCTTGGAAAATTGTTTCCTCATCTGTATGAAAATAAGCTTTGATTACATCAATTTGCTTTTCTATTTGTTGTACGATTCTCTTTACACCCGATTCTGTCATATTCACTACAATGATGAATCTAAAAACGTCTGTAATTTCGGACTGAGAAGTAGATAAGCTAATGAAGTTGATGTGCCTTTTTAAAAAAATTGCAGATATTCTATTGAGTAAACCGATATTGTTCTCAGTGTAAATTGAGATGGTGTATTTTTTGAAATCACTCATTTATTTTAGTCTTATGTCTGAAACTGATGCTCCCGTAGGTATCATTGGGAACACATTATCTTCTTTTTCTACACAAACTTCGAGGAAATAAGGCTCATCTGAAGCAATCATATTAAGAATTGCTTTATCTAAATCCTCCCTTTTATTTACCCGATTTGCTTCAATTTTGTAGCCTTTCGCAATGGTTACAAAATCAGGGTTAACCATTTCTGTTGATGCATATCTCTTATCAAAAAATAATTGTTGCCATTGGCGAACCATTCCCAAATAATCGTTGTTTAAAACCACAATTTTAACAGCTGTTCTATTTTGAAAAATTGTTCCCAATTCTTGAATGGTCATTTGATAACCCCCGTCCCCAATAATTGCAACTACCTCTCGATCGGGTGCACCCATTTTGGCTCCAATCGCTGCTGGAAGGGCAAATCCCATAGTTCCCAATCCTCCCGAAGTTACATTACTTTTCGATCGAATAAACTCAGCATATCGACAGGCAATCATTTGATGCTGCCCTACATCAGTAACAAAAACAGCGTCACCTTGAGTATGTTTATTTATTCCAACAATAACCTCTCCCATGGTCAAACCTTCTTTTGTGGGTAATGTATCACCCTGAATTACAGCATCAAATTCTATTTGCATATGATCTGCAAAAAGCTGTTTCCAGTCTTTGTATTCATTATGTTTTACCATAGAGGTAAGCATTATTAAGCTTTCTTTGCAATTACCCAAAACAGGATAATGTGCTTTAACATTTTTATTAACCTCAGCGGGATCAATTTCTAAGTGAACAACAGTAGCTTGTTTGGCGTAAGTTTCCAAATTACCGGTAACTCGATCGTCAAACCTCATTCCTACTGCGATCAAAACATCGCATTGATTGGTGAGGATGTTGGGCCCGTAGTTTCCGTGCATGCCAACCATACCCATATTCAAAGGGTGTTTTGTCGATAAAGCCGATAACCCCAATATTGTCCATGCTGCTGGAATCCCAGAAGCTTCAACAAAGTTTTTGAATTCTTCTTCAGCTTCTCCCAGAATAACACCCTGACCCCAGATTATCATAGGCTTTTTGGCTTTATTGATTACTTCTGCTGCTTCTGAAATCTGATTGGTATTTAAAGTAGGAATTGGAGCGTAGCTTCGAACGGCTTTGCACTTTTTGTATGAAAAATCAAACAGGTCAAATTGAGCGTCTTTGGTTATGTCAATCAAAACCGGTCCAGGTCTTCCAGATCTTGCAATGTAAAATGCTTTTGCCATGATCTCTGGAATTTCACTGACTTTTGTTATTTGATAATTCCACTTGGTTACAGGCGTAGAAATTCCAATAATATCGGTTTCTTGGAAAGCATCGGAGCCCAACAAATGAGACGCTACTTGCCCTGTAATACAAACTATTGGTGTAGAATCAATTTGAGCATCAGCAATACCCGTTACCAAATTTGTAGCACCTGGACCTGAAGTAGCCATTGCTACTCCGACCTTACCCGACGTTCTTGCATAGCCTTGAGCAGCATGTGTAGCTCCTTGCTCGTGTCGGGTTAAAATGTGTTGAAGAACATCAGAATATTTGTAAAGCTCGTCGTAGATCGGCATGATGGCACCTCCGGGGTACCCATAAATTAAATCTACTCCCTCTGCCAAAAGGCAGCGAATAACAGCCTCTGCCCCAGAAATATAATTGGTTTTTTGATTTTTCATTTTAAAACTCGTCTGTTACACAACCTTCTGAAGCTGTGGAAACATTTTTAATGTATTTGTAAAGCACCCCTCTTTCAAATTTGTATGCAGGTTCTTTCCAACTTGCTTTTCTTTCCTCTAATTCTTGATCACTTACCAAAACATTTAACGTATTGGACTCTGCATTTATTTCAACAATATCTCCATTCTGGATCAGTCCAATAGCACCACCCTCTTGGGCTTCGGGGACAATATGACCGACCACAAAACCGTGAGTTCCGCCAGAAAAACGACCGTCCGTAACCAGGGCAACATCTTTACCCAAGCCAGCACCCATGATAGCCGCAGTTGGTTTTAACATTTCGGGCATTCCAGGACCTCCCTTAGGACCTTCATATCGTATAACAATTACTTCTCCTTTTTGAACTTCTCCTTTCCCAATTCCATCATTGGCTTTGTATTCGCTGTCATAAACACGTGCTGGACCTTTGAACAACAACCCTTCTTTTCCTGTAATTTTTGCAACAGATCCCTCAGGAGCAATATTTCCTTTGAGGATACGAATATGACCAGTTGCTTTGATAGGATTATCTGTGGAGTGAATTAAATCTTGTCCATCTTTGAGATCCTCAACTTGAGCTAAGTTCTCGGCTAAACTTTTACCAGTAACCGTAAGGCAATCTCCGTGGAGCATACCCTCAGTTAACATAAATTTTAAAACTGCAGGGACCCCTCCAATATTGTGCAAATCTTCCATAAGGTATTTTCCACTGGGCTTGAGATCTGCCAAAAACGGAGTAGTGTCCATTATTGCTTGAAAATCGTCTAGAGTAAACTC
>PAOB01000044.1 GCA_002708445.1 Candidatus Arcticimaribacter sp. | reverse complement strand
TAAGGCATTTTAACTGCAGCTGCTTTCTCGGCAACGATGTCTTTTGCTTGTTTTTTGGTTGCAACAAATAAGATTTTACGACCAGAAGCTGCAATTTTTTTCATTGCTTCTGAAGCTTCTTCAATTTTAGCTGCAGTTTTGTAAAGATTAATGATGTGAATACCATTGCGCTCCATATAGATATAAGGAGCCATGTTTGGGTTCCATTTTCGGGTTAAATGACCGAAATGTACGCCTGCGTTTAGCAGGTCTTTTACGTCGATGTTTGCCATTGTTGTTAGTTTACGTTCCGTAGTTAGCAATAGTAAAGTGGCTTTTTTTTGGAAAGGCCTTTACCATTTAGATGCTAAACTAATTCTCGCTTTCACGAGTGGGCAACGGGATTAATTAAAATATGAACGAACCCTTTTACTAAAGGGCAAAAAAATATTAACGTTTAGAGAACTGGAATTTCTTACGAGCTTTCTTTTGTCCGAACTTTTTACGTTCAACCATTCGAGGATCACGTGTCAACAACCCTTCAGGCTTAAGTGATTCACGGTTTTCTTCATTGATCTGACATAAAGCACGTGAAATAGCAAGACGAACGGCTTCTGCCTGCCCGTTTGTTCCTCCACCTACAACAGTTACTTTAACATCATATGCACCTTCTGTACCTGTAAGGGCAAAAGGTTGAACAACTTTGTATTGCAAAGTTGATGTTGGGAAATATTCTGCGTAGTCTTTTTTATTAACGGAAATTGCTCCTTTTCCTTCTGAAATGAATATTCGAGCTACTGAAGTCTTACGACGTCCGATTGTGTGTATTACCTCCATTATTTGAGTTTACTTAATTTAATTGTAGTAGGATTTAGTCCTTCGTGCGTGTGCTCCGCACCACTAAATACCTTAAGGTTTTTGTACAAAACAGCTCCCAATTTGTTTTTTGGCAACATTCCACGTACTGCATTTTCTACCAAACGTGTAGAACTTTTTTTGTACAACTGTTCTGCGGTCAATTTGCGTTGACCACCTGGATAACCTGTGTGACGAATGTATTCTTTTTGTCTCCACTTATCTCCCGATAATTCAATTTTATCAGAATTGATAACAATAACGTTATCTCCACAATCAACATGAGGAGTGAAATTGGGCTTATTTTTACCTCTAATAATCTTAGCAACTTCTGAAGCCATTCTTCCTAAAGGCATTCCTGCAACGTCTACCACAACCCATTGTTTGTCAACGGTATTGCTGTTAGCAGAGATGGTTTTGTAACTTAGTGTATCCACAATATATGTTTTTTATACTTTATTTTCCCGTATTAAAGGGCTGCAAATGTACCACATTAATTTTTTTTTGGCAATAGGGAACGAATCTTTTTTTACGAAAAGTTGACTAGCAGCTACCTAGTCTTCAATGTCAAAGACTTTTTTTGACAAACAAGATTTTCTTTAAAACGGAAGATCGTCCTCTACTTCTTTGTCTTTTTCGTTTGAAGCTTCGAAAGAGGATGCAGGAGGCATTGGAGGCATTTCTGGTGCTGCCGCCGCTTGTCCCTCTATTCTCCATCCTTGAACAGAATTAAAATACTTGGTTTCTCCTTGTGGATTTACCCACTCTCTTCCTCTGAGATTGATTCCGATTTTTACGGCCTGACCTTCGCTAAAAGAGTTTAATAAATCACATTTGTCTTGAACAAATTCTACTAAAATATGCTGTGGATATTGTTCTTCAGTGGTAATTACTACCTCGCGTTTTCTGAAACCATTGCTCCCATAGGTTTTTGTTTCATCCAACCATTTTATTTTCCCTGCTACTTCCATAGTTTTTTAAAATTTAACAACTACAAAAGTATAAAAATTTAGAGAGCTACCCTTACACAATGCCTTTTTCCTTTTTATCTTATCTTAGTCTTTTAGAATTCTATTTTATGTTGACGTTTTTTTCTCAAACAAAGATTAAACCTTGGATGTTAATTTGCATTTTTGGGATTGTTGCTTTGATTTTGTGGAACACAAACATTCTTTTTCAAATTTTAAAAAAAGAAGAACGAATCAAAATGGAACTCTGGGCAACGGCGCAGCAAGAGTTGATCAAAAACTCAGATTTGAGCCGTGATTATGGAGTTTTGACTTTTGACGTCCTTCAAAAAATTGGGAAAACTCCCATGATCAGTGTTAATGTTTCGGGCTTTATCAAAGACTTTAAAAACATTAGCTGGGATTGGAATCAAAACCCTGATTCTATAAAGTTGTATGCTTTGCTAAATCAATTGAAACAAGAGAATGACCCAATTCCTATTCAATACAAAGACATTGTAAACCAGACCCTTTATTATGGTGATTCTAGACTCCTAAAAAAATTACAATATTACCCCTTAACACTTTTGTTAATTATCGCTTTGTTTGGTGGGGTACTTTTTTTCTTTTTTAAAACCTCAAAAGTATCAGAGCAAAATCGTTTGTGGGCAGGAATGGCAAAAGAAACAGCTCACCAAATAGGAACACCCTTGAGTTCATTAATGGGATGGATTACTTTGCTTAAAGAACAAAATATTGCACCAGCTTCTGTGGATGAAATGGAAAAAGATGTTGAGCGTTTGTCGGTCATAACTGAGCGTTTTTCCAAGGTTGGCTCTTTACCTGAATTGCAAGAAAACGACCTTGTAAAAGCTACCGAAGATACATTGCTGTATTTGATGAAAAGAAGTTCGCAATTGATCGAATGGAATTGGAAACTTCCTCAAAAAGAAATCTTGATCCCCATGAATCTTCCTTTGTACAGTTGGACTCTTGAAAACCTAATAAAAAACGGAATCGATGCGATGAAAGGTCAAGGCAAATTAACTCTTGAACTACTGGAATTCGAAAAAAAAGTATTGATTCGAGTTTCAGATAGTGGTAGTGGAATTTCGTCTAAAAACATAAAACGTATTTTTAGTCCCGGCTTCACCACAAAGAAAAGAGGGTGGGGACTTGGCTTATCTCTAGTTCGAAGAATTATTATCGATTATCACCAGGGAAGTATTGAAGTTTTAAAAACGGAATTGGGGAAGGGAACCAGTTTTCAAATAACTCTAAAAAAATTGACTTAGCCTTATTCGATTTTGGTTGCAATTTGTCTTGCAAGTTCAATCATTTGACTTTCAGATACTTCTTCTTTTTTGGTAAAGGTAGCATCACTCATGCTGTTCAAGGGAATTAGATGTACGTGAACATGCGGAACCTCTAAACCAATTACTGTCATTCCGATCCGTTGGCAAGGAACTGCTTTACGAAGTCCAAAGGCAACGGTTCTCGAAAACTCCATCAATTCAGAATAAGCTTGAGCGTTTAGATCAAAAAGTTTGTTGACCTCTTTTTTTGGAACACACAAAGTGTGCCCTTTAGCATTTGGATTAATATCCAAAAAGGCGATGTGGTTTTGATCTTCAGCAACTTTGTAGCATGGAATTTCTCCATCAATAATTTTTGAAAAAATACTGGCCATTAAGATCTACTTATTTTGGTGATCTCTAGCTGGATGGTTCCATTAGGTACCGTTATCTCAGCCATTTCTCCTACTTTTTTGCCCAGTAATCCTTTGCCAATAGGGGAGTTTACGGAGATTTTTCCAGTTTTCAAATCAGCTTCACTTTGGGCAACCAAAGTGTAGGTCATTTTCATTCCGTTACTTTTATTTACCAATTCGACAGTTGATAAAACCAAAACTTTGGATACGTCCAATTGGGATTCATCAATGAGCCTAGCGTTTGCATAATTCTCTTCCATTTTTGCAATTCGCATCTCGAGCATTCCCTGTGCTTCTTTAGCAGCATCATATTCGGCATTTTCACTCAAATCTCCTTTGTCTCTTGCTTCTGCTATGGCTTGAGAAGCTTTGGGGCGTTCAATGTCTTTCAAATGATTGAGCTCTTCTTTTAGTTTTTTTAAACCTTCTTCGGTATAATATGAAGTTTTACTCATTTTTACTTAGTTTTATTACTAATAAAAAACCCTGCCATAAGGAAGGGTTACATTACAAATATAAGAATTTGAGTGATTTAAGCCTATTTTTAAAAAAGAAGTTCTTCAAAAGCCTTTTGGTTCTTACTTTTTTGATGTCTTGTTCAAGCTCTGATTTGGAGCGAAATCCTTTTTTATCTGAATTCTCCTTTCGGTTTCAAGTCAATTTGAATTTACCAGAATACGATGACCTAAGGTATGCTGGCGGGTCGATTTTGATTCCCCAACTGGGTAACAAAGGAGTTTTGGTTTTTAATTTAAATGGAAATGATTTTTTTGCATGGGAAGCGAGTTGTCCCAATCATCTTCCTAACAGTTGTTCTCAAACTCAAATCAAAGGAGTATTGGCAGAGTGTTCCTGTGAAAAATTTCAATACAGCCTCGCAACAGGTCAGTTGCTTAACCCTACAGAGGGATAAAACGTAAAACTGTATCCTTTGCTGTTTTATCAAACAGAAAACAGAGGAAATTCGGTGATAATTTCGAACTAAGAAATCTTTTGGTGTAAGGCTAATATTGACGCTGCGATGCCTGCCGAATCCATCCCAATTTCTTTTTGTAATTCAGCTGTGGTTCCATGAGAAATAAATCGATCGGGAATTCCAATTCTTTTGATGGGATTGAGCTTTCCATTTTCGTTTGCCCATTCTAATATTGCACTTCCAGCACCTCCAGCTAATGCTCCATCCTCTACCGTGATAATTGCAGCGAAGTTCTTAAAAATAAGGTGTAAAAGCTTTTCGTCCAATGGTTTGACACTTCCAAGATCGTAGTGAGCGGGAGTACATTTTTCTTTAATGACATCCAATGCTAATTCTACATTATCAGCCATCGTTCCAACAGAAATAACCGCGATTTGTTTTCCTTTTTTGAGGCAGCTTCCCCGATACAGTTCGATTTCTTCAAAAGGGACTTTCCAGTCGGATATTTTACCATAACCTCGTGGATATCGAATTGCAACAGGATTTTGAACACCCAGTTGAAGGGTGTAAAGTGTTTGCCTGAGCTGAATTTCGTTTCTTGGAGCTAGTATGCGCATGTTGGGTATTGTTCTCAGCATTGCTATGTCAAAAACACCGTGATGTGTCGGGCCATCCTGTCCTACTAATCCAGCGCGATCCAAACAAAACACAACCCCAAAATTTTGAAGGGCAACATCATGAATGACTTGATCATAAGCCCTTTGCAAAAAGGTAGCATAAATGGCGCAAAAAGGGAGTTTCCCTTTTGTTGCCATCCCAGCAGCCAAGGTTATTGCATGTTGCTCTGCAATTCCAACATCATAAGCACGTTTTGGAAAAGCATCCATCATTAGTTTCATTGAACTTCCGGTTGGCATTGCTGGAGTTATCCCAACAATGGATTGATTTTGAGCTGCTAATTCTACTAGGGTTTCTCCAAAAACATCCTGATATTTTGAGGTAGGGCGGTCGGTTTTTGGGATAAGAATCCCCGTTTTACGATCGAATTTTCCTGGAGCATGATAGGTAACCTGATCTAATTCTGCAGGTTCAAGTCCTTTCCCTTTTTTGGTTACTACATGAATCAGTCGGGGACCTTTTTGTTTTTTTAGCTTTTTGAAAGCGGCAATTAAGCTTTTTAGGTCGTGACCGTCTATGGGCCCATTGTATGGAATGTTGAGGGCTTGAAAAACATTGTTAGAATTAGAAAACTCCTTTTTAACTTTCTCAAAATAATATTTGAGCGCGCCTACGCTTGGGTCAATTCCAATAGCATTATCGTTGAGGACAATGATTAAATTTGCCTTTGTAACTCCAGCGTGGTTGAGTGCTTCTAATGCCATTCCTCCGGCGATAGATGCATCACCAATTACTGCAATATGAGTTTGAGAATTGTTTTGTTGATTTGCCAAAGCCATCCCCAAGGCAGCCGATATCGAGGTTGACGCGTGCCCAGTTCCAAAAGGATCGTAAACACTTTCTTCTCGATTGGGGAAGCCACTGAGTCCACCCAATTGTCGGTTTGTTGAAAATTGATTTCTTCTTCCCGTTATGATTTTATGGCCATAGGCCTGATGACCAACATCCCAAATGAGTTGATCAATAGGAGTTTCAAATACGTAGTGAAGGGCTAGAGTAAGCTCAACCACACCTAGGCTGGCTCCCAAGTGTCCCTCCTTAGTAGAAACCACATAAATAATTTCTTGACGCAACTCATCTGCTAATTGAATTAAATCCTCAACATTGAGTTTACGGAGTACTTCGGGAGTATTGATCTTTTCTAAAATAGATTTTTGCTTCACAGAGCAAAGGTAGGAGTAAATTCAGGATTATGAATTGTGAAATGCTTACTTTTAAGGATGGAATTGGATGATGCGCATTTTATGAAGAAAGCCCTTGAGCAAGCAGAAATGGCTTATGAGGTAGATGAAGTTCCCGTTGGAGCTGTGGTAGTAGTTGATCAGCGAATTATTGTTAGGGCTCATAACCTTACCGAGTGTTTGAAAGATGTAACGGCACATGCCGAAATGCAGGCCATAACTGCTGCAGCTCATTTTTTAAATGGGAAGTATTTGAAAGGATGCACACTCTACGTTACCCTTGAGCCTTGCGTAATGTGCATGGGAGCACTGTACTGGAGTCAATTGGATCGAATTGTCTTTGGTGCAGCAGACCCCAAAAGAGGTTTTGTTGCAAAAGGAATACAAGCCCACCCCAAAACCAAGGTTCAAGGAGGGATTTTGGCGGAAGCTTCTGCGCTAATTTTGGAAGATTTTTTTAAAAAAAAGAGATAAAAAAAGCACTCTATTAGAGTGCTTTTAGATAATCAAAATAAAATGTTTTATAGAATTTGAATTTGTCCTGCAACCTTTCCTTTTCTACCTTCTTCCTCAACATATTCTACTTTGTCGCCCTCATTGAGATTTACCCCATCAAGAGACGTTACGTGGACAAAAATGTCCTCACCTGTTTCATCATTGGTTATGAAACCATAGCCTTTTGATGAATTAAAAAACTTTACTGTACCTGTCATGATAATGATAACGATAATTAATGAAAGTACAAATTTACGTATTTGTTTGAAAATCAAACATTAAATTTACTAAAAAAATAAAATTCAATCTTTTTTTTCTTTTTTCACTTTCATTTTGCTCAAATATTCATTGTTTAGGGTGTAGTCTGATATTTTTTTGTCTTTCCAACGATGATAAAGAAATAGGGGTAAATAGATAAAAGCTCCAAATAAAACTCCCATACCAATTATTTTTTCACCTTGGTTGTAATCCATTGTTTCTTTTACATAATATCCTCTACCGAGAACAATTAAAAAAGTGAGAAATAAAATTCTAAGTACGTATTTCATAAAGGTATTGTAGATATTTATTGTTTAGGTCAATTCACTAATTCTAATTAATTCTCTTCGGTAAACGGACAATAGCTTGGATTTCGACACAAACCCCATAAAGGTTCCATTCTTTAATACGGGTAAATTCCATGCACTACTATCTTGGAATTTACGCATAATTATTTTTATGCTGTCCTTTTCATAATGGATTACACTGGGAGGACTGTGCATAATGGAGCGAACATAAAGTGTTTTGTACAGTGAAGTATCAAACATAAATTCTCTTACGTCATCGAGAAGTACAATTCCCAGCAGTGCTTTTTCTTCGTTTAGCACAGGGAATAAGTTTCTTTTTGATTTGGCTACACCCTCTTTGAGTATGGTTTCCAAAGTCATTGATGGGGTAAGTGTACAAAAGTTTCTTTCAATTAATTTGTCCAATTGCATGAGTAAAAGCACGGTATCGTCTTTGTCATGGGTGAGCAAAGCATCTTTTTGAACTAATTCTTTTGTGTAAACGGTTGTGGACACAAAATATTTAGAAATAGCAAAGGCTAGAGAAGCCGATATCATTAAGGGCAAAAATAAGGCATAACCTCCGGTAAGTTCTGCAATTAAGAAAATTGAAGTAAGTGGGGCATGCAGAATACCTGCAATCATTCCTGCCATTCCAACAAGTGTGAAATTGCTCACTGAAATAGGAATGTTTGGTATTCCAAGTGCATTGATGCTTTTCGCAAAAGTGTGCCCAAGTGCAGATCCCATAAATAAGGCTGGAGCAAATACACCTCCTTTTCCACCAGCACCAAAAGTAAGACTTGTTGCAATTACTTTAAAAACGACAAGACCAATGAGCATGAAAATAACGGTCCAAGTTTGATCAAAATCTTGAATCAAAAACGAGGTTCCTATTGCTGCAGTGTAGTCTTCTCTGAGCAAATTGTTTATGGTAGTAAAGCCCTCACCGTACAAAGGAGGAATAGCAACAATGAGCAAACTTAATAGGAGTCCGCCAATCAATACCCGCTGAAAACCCTCGAGTTTTACTTCAAAAAATTGTTCAATCCATAAATAAACTTTAGTGAAATAGATTGAACTAAGCCCTGCGATTATCCCAAAAATCATGTAGTATCCGATGTGATTCAGATTGAAAAGATCGATTAGTTCAAAGGGTAAGAGCTGCGTTGATCCAAAAAAGAAATAGGTGGTTAAAAGGGCTGAAACCGACGCAAATAATAGGGGGAGTAAAGAGGCTAGGGTTAAATCCAAACTGAAAACTTCAATTGCAAATATTATTGCTGCAATTGGAGCTTTAAAAATTGCAGACATTGCTCCGGCTGCGGCGCAACCAATCATCAAACTACGAGTAGCTTGATTGAGGTGAAGTAATCGAGATAAATTGGATGCAATGCTAGCTCCTCCAGATACTGTTGGACCCTCTAACCCTGCTGATCCTCCAAATCCAATTGTAATTGGGGCAGTTAAGATTGAGGAAAACATTTGATATGCCGGAATGATTCCCTTGCGTTTCGATAAAGAATACAAAACCGATGGGATTCCGTGATTTACAGTTTTTTTTATTACATAACGAATAATTCCAAGGGTAATAATGATCCCGATTATTGGAAAAATAAAATAAAACAACGATTGATATTCAATGTTTACATTGGTAATCAAATCTTGAAAAAAATAAGTAGTGTTTTTCATTGCAGCAGCAAACAAACCCGAAGTTATGCCGACGATAATGCTGATCAGATGAATGAATTGCTTATTTGGAATGTTTTTGATTCTCCAAATCAGGAATTTTTTTAGTAACAAATTCCCCTGTAATGACACTATTCGTTTGGTTTAAGTTTGAGATTAAGTTCTTCCAATTGAGTAGTGTCAATAGCTGCTGGCGCATTTATCATTAAATCACGTCCACTATTATTTTTTGGAAAAGCAATGAAGTCTCGGATGGTTTCTTGCCCACCCAGAAGGGCAACCAATCGATCTAAGCCAAGGGCAATTCCACCATGAGGTGGAGCGCCATATTGGAAAGCTTCCATTAAAAATCCAAACTGAGCTTGAGCTTCTTCTTTTGTAAAGCCGAGAAGATCAAACATAATTTCTTGTGTTTTTGAATCGTGTATCCGAATAGAACCTCCACCAATTTCATTACCGTTCAAAACCAAATCATAGGCATTTGCGTTTACTGCTTTTGGATTTGTAGCTAAAAGCTCCAGTTGTTCTGGCTTGGGGGCTGTAAAAGGGTGATGCATGGCGTGGAAACGTTTGCTTTCTTCATCCCATTCCAAAAGGGGAAAATCTACCACCCAAAGGGGTGCAAACACTTCTGGATCTCGAAGTCCTAGTTGTTCGCCCAATTCCATTCGAAGTGCTGAAAGTTGAGCACGTGTACTATCAGTGTCACCAGCCATAACCAACATAAGATCTCCAGCCTTTGCCTGTGTTGCAGTTGCCCAGTTTTCTAGCTCGCTTTGGCTGTAAAATTTATCTACTGATGATTTGTAACTACCATCTTCGTTACATTTTACCCAAATCAGACCATTGGCTCCAATCTGAGGTCGTTTAACCCAATCGATTAATGCATCAATTTGTTTCCTTGTGTAGGTTGCAGCTCCAGGAACCGCAATTCCAACGATTAATTCTTTTTGATCAAAAACTTGAAACCCTTTTCCTTTTGCCAGTTCGTTGAGTTCGGCAAACTCCATCCCAAAACGGATATCCGGCTTGTCATTACCATATTTTTGAATTGCTTCACTGTAAGTTATTCGCGGAAATTCATCAACGGTAATTCCTTTTATTTCTTTGAGCAAGTGTTTTAAAAGACCTTCAAAGCGAACCAAGATATCTTCTTGCTCAGCAAAGGTCATTTCGCAGTCGATTTGAGTAAATTCAGGTTGTCTATCAGCACGTAAATCCTCATCACGAAAGCATTTAACAATTTGAAAATACTGATCCATTCCCCCAACCATAAGAAGTTGCTTGAAGGTTTGAGGGGATTGGGGTAGGGCATAAAACTCACCCGTATTCATTCGAGAAGGTACCACAAAATCACGAGCTCCCTCTGGAGTTGACTTAATCAAGTAGGGGGTTTCAACGTCAATAAAATTGTGAGCAGATAAGTAATTTCGAATGGCCAAACTTACTTTTGAACGAAAAATCAAATTTTCTCGAACAGGGTTCCTTCTAATATCCAAATAACGATACTGCATACGCAATTCCTCCCCACCATCTGTTTCGTTTTCAATAGTAAAAGGAGGAGTTTTTGAGGCATTTAGAATTTTGAAATCTTCAGCTAAAATTTCAACTGCACCGGTATTAATTTTTGGATTTTTTGAAACACGTTCAATTACTGTTCCTTCAACTTGTATCACAAACTCACGACCAAGACTTTGTGCTTTTTCAAGAATTCTTTTGTCAGTGCGCTCTTCGTCGAAAATGATTTGAGTAATCCCATAACGATCACGAAGGTCTACCCATATTACAAAGCCTTTGTTTCGTATTTTTTGTACCCAACCCGCAAGGGTAACTTTATTTCCTACATCAGAGAGGTTCAACTCTCCACAATTATTTGTTCTTAACATAATTTGAAAATTCTTTGCAAAGATATTAAGATAACTCTCTTTATGAGGAACGAAATGCTCTAATCTTTAATTTTAATCGATAAACGAGGTAAAAACATGCTGGAACAATTACTAAAGTTAGAAAGGTAGCAAAGGTTAGTCCAAAAATAACAGTCCATGCTAGTGGTCCCCAGAAAATTACGTTGTCTCCTCCAATGTAAATTTTGGGATCCCATTCTGTTACCAAAGAAAAGAAGTCAATATTAAGTCCTGTTGCAAGTGGAATAAGCCCCAAAATGGTTGTTATTGCGGTAAGTAGTACAGGTCGTAGACGTGCTGCTCCTCCCAATACAATTGCCTCTCTAGCTTCTATTCTTGGGAGCATTTGTTCAAAGGGTATGCCCAATTCTTCTTTTTTTCGAGCAATTAGGAGTTGGGTGTAGTCGATTAGAACAACTCCATTGTTTACTACAATACCCGAAAGTGAAATGATCCCCATCATGGTCATCATGATGACAAAAGGCATTCCAAATACACTGATTCCATACAACACACCCGTAAAACTCAAAAAGATTGAAAGAAGAATAATTAATGGGTTGGAAATGGAGTTGAACTGCAATACCAATAAAAATAAAATAAAACCTAATGCAGTAGCTAATGCTCCTAAGAGGAAATTCATATTGGCTTCTTGTTCTGCAACTTCTCCAGTAAATTCAAAGTCAATTCCAATGGGAAAACCCTTGAATCCTTCTATGCCTTCTTTGACGTGATCTACAACTTCATTGGCATTGTACCCTGCTAGGACATCCGAATAAACGGTAACCACTCGTCTTAGCTCCTTGTGTTTTATGGAACTGAAAGAAACCGAATTATCCATATTCACAATAGCACTTATTGGAATTTCTTTTATTCTTCCAGTTGCTTGATCTCTAAAGACAATGTATTGATCCAAGAGTGTGGTGGTGTTGCTTCTGTCAGATTCATCAAACCGAACATTAATGTCGTAATCTTCTCCATCTTTTTTGTAAATCCCAGCCTTCTCACCAAAAATAGATCGTCTTAATTGTTGGCCTATTTGACCCCCAGCAACACCAAGGGCACCCGATTTTTTTCGGTCGATATGAATGGCCAAACCGGGTTTACTTTTGTTTACGTCAATTTTAATTTCTTCAACACCTAAAATATTTTCATTACCCAAGTAAATCCTTAATTGTTCAGCAACCGAAATTAATTCATCATAATCATCTCCTTTGAGTTCAATGTTTACGGGATAGCCCACTGGTGGTCCAGCAGCTTCTTTTTCAACAGAGACAGACAATCCTGCAAAACGATCGTTAAGCTTGGCTTGAATCTTGGTTCTCAAATCTTCGCTCGAGAATCCTCTTCTAAGTTTGAATTCAGACATGGTAAGGGTAATTTTACCTTTGTGTGGCATGTCTTGATCTCCACCTTTGTCAGTTTCTGGATTCTGTGCTCCAGCCCCTACCATGGTTACGTTCGAATCGATCATAAAATTGGAACCAGATTCTTGATCGATGTATTTGTCTTGAGATATTACTTTTAGAACTTCTGCCTCTACTAGTTTTGTAGCCTCGTTGGTTTTATTTATTGAGGTTCCCTCGGGATATTCTATGTAAATAAAAATTTGCTGAGGTTGGTTTTCAGGGAAAAACTCCACTTTTGGTGAAGCCAAACCGAGTATTACAAAAGAGGAAAAAAGAAGTCCAATGGTTGAAAATAAAAAAACATAGGGCATTCTTCCAGTTAATGCAAATCGCAAAATTTTGGTGTATGCTTTTTCTAACTTGACTAGAGTTATGTTTTGAAAATGTAGAGCCCAGTTTTTAATTAAAAATTTGTAAGTCCAAAACAGCAGCGTTGTCAAAAGCATTAATGTCCCCAATCCTCTGATAGTACCTTCATTGAAAACTAAAATAAGGCCAAGGCCTCCCAATATAAAAGTTAATCGCCAAAGACTCTTTTGGCTGATCTCACGATCTTCAATTTCCATAAATTTCGAAACCAACATGGAATTAAAAAAGATGGCTACAATTAGTGAAGATCCCAAAACAATCGATAGGGTTATGGGGAAGAAGACCATAAATTTACCAATGGTCCCTGGCCAGAAGCCAAGAGGGACAAATGCCGCAATAGTTGTTGCGGTCGATATGATAATTGGATAAGCGATCTCACCGATTCCTTTTTTAGCAGCTTCAATAGCGGTAATCCCCTCTTTTTCCATCAAACGGTATGCGTTTTCTACAACAACAATACCGTTGTCAACCAGCATTCCTAACCCCATGATGAGACCAAAAAGCACCATGGTGTTTATGGTTTGTCCCAAAAACCCTAAAATCATAAAAGACATGAACATGGACATTGGAATTGCAAAACCAACAAATAAGGCGTTGCGAAACCCTAGGAAAAACATCAAGACTGTAATGACTAATATTACTCCAAAAATAATGTTGTTCGCCAAGTCACTTACAATGTTTTTGGTAGTATTCGATTGATCATTAGAAATGTCAACTTTGATGGAGGATGGAAAATCATTTGCAACAACTTCATTCACGATGGCTCTGATTTTTTCAACAGATCGGATTAAGTTTTTTCCACTGCGTTTTTTTATGTCCAGTACAATTGCTGTTTCTCTATCCAGTCGGGCAAAAGAGTTTTTTTCTTTTTCTTTAAAAGTAACGGTTGCAACATCACCAAGGTAAAGGACACCATTTTGTGTTTTAATTACAAAGTTTTCGAGCTCCTCTGGGCTTTCGATTTCCCCTAAAACACGAATGTTTCGTCTTAAACCATCCCCAACAATGTTTCCTGCTGATATGGTGCTGTTTCCACGTGCAATTGCGTTAATGACATCATCAAAAGATACAGTAGCTGCGTTCATTTTCAGAAGGTCTAAGGAAACTTCGACTTCGAAGTCTTGAACACCACGAAGAGCAACCTCTTTGATTTCAGACATTTGTTCAATCTTCTCTTGAAGGAACTCTCCATAAAATTTCATTTCTTCAATGGGGAGGTCTCCACTTAGGCCTATGTTGAGAATTGGAATTTCTTCTGATAAACTAAATTCAAATGCAGTGGGTTCTACTTTAGCATTATTAAAAGTTGGCCAGTCTGCACTTGAAGTAACAGCATCAATTTTATCTTTTACCTTTACTTTGGCACTCTCTTTTGTGATGTTTTCATCAAACTCTACAGTAATTAGAGATACGTTTTCTAGAGAGGTAGAGGTTATTTTTACAAGGTTGGAAACTCCTTTTAATTCTTCTTCTAAAGGATCTGTGATCAGACGTTCAATGTCCTCGGCTGTGTTCCCTGGGAATACAGAACTTACGAATACTTCATTGGTATTAATTTCTGGGTAGTTTTCTCTTGGCATGCTCAGGTAGGAAGAGACTCCCAAGAAAAAGAATAAAGTTATGATAACATAAATCACAGTACTGTGATCTATGGCCCAAGAGGAGAGGGAGAATTCTTTTAATTCGGATGATTTTTTCATGGGTTGATTTTAATTGAGTCCTTTTGGGTTATGTTCTTTTAGATGTTTTTTACTAATTGTTGATCCTTGATCAATCGGATTCCATCTTCAACAATGCGATCTCCAGCCTGAAGCCCCTCTAAAATCTCTACCTTATTGTTTGATGTTTTTCCTAACTTCACAAAAGTCTTGATTGCTTTAAAGGTGTTTTGGGTTTGATCCTCAGCTTGTAATTTGTAGACGTAACTCTCTCCTTTTTGATTTTCTAAGATGTCTTTTATGGGAACAAGTATGGCTTCAGAATTTGAGTAATCATTAATTTTAATTTCTACAGACATATTGGGTTTCAAAGCTCCTTTTGTGTTGTCCAAAGAAATTTCTATTCGGAAAGAGCGGTTGTTAGGATTGATAAAATTTCCCACCGAACTTATTTTTTCTTGAAATTGTGTCCCGAAAATAGGAATGGAAATTTCCACAGCTGAGTTTTTTTCGATGTTGGGGAGGTGTGTTTCAGGGATTTCAGCAGTAGCTTTCATTTGATCAAGATTTATGATCCTGATAATGGGTGTTGAACCAGGGGCTAGATTACTTCCAGTGTCAGCAATGATGTGATCAATGATCCCACTAAAGGGTGCAACTATTTTGGTTTTTGCTACTTGGTCTTTCATTTGAGAAACGCCCTTTTTTAGGCTTAAATATTGGGTTTTGGCTTGTAAAAACTGAATTTCTGAACCTATTTTTTTATCCCACAGGCGTTTTTGTCGTTCAAAAGTAGTTTGAGCAAGTTTCAACTGAAGTTTCATTTGATCCAATTGATCCTTCAATCCTCCGTCAGACAATTCAGCAATCAATGCTCCTTTTTTTATTTTTTGTCCTTCCGTGACGTGGATTTTTCTGAGTAACCCAGGAATCTCGGGATAAATAATTACATTTTTGTTGGTTTCGAGTGATCCTTGAAATGAAACATAGTGTTCAAAAGACTCTTTTTGAAGTTCAATTGACCCTACCAAAGCAAATTTTTGACTACTGTCTTTTTCTTCCAGAGATTCGTTCAGCAGCTCTAATTCTTTTTGTAATTGGTTTATGGTTTTTACATGAGTTGTTTTTTGGAGCTGAATCTCTTCCATAGTACCTTGAGCAATAATTTCTGAAACGCTTTTTTTATCAGAAGGCCCGCATTGAATAAAACTTGCTATGGTTAGGAGTGTAATTAATTTTTTCATTTAGCTTTTATTTAGGGTTATTGATTATGATATCTAGTGCTGTTTTTTTTGATACAATATCTTTCATGGATAGAATGTAATTTTGCTGTCTGTTGAATAATTGAAGTTGTGCTTGGCGAAGATCAAAGCTGCTTGCCAGCCCTTCAAAAAATTTAGTTTTATTTTTCTTTTCAATACGGGTGGCTAAGTCCAATTGGTTTTGGGCATTGTTGTAGTTTCTAATCGCTAGTTGATAATTATTTTTTGCTTGTTCATATTTTACAAAAATTTTGTTCTTTGCCTCATCAAAAGAAATTTTTGCTTGCTCTAAAGAAATTTTTGCTTTTTGAGAAGAAGCGGTTCTTCCAAATGAACTGAAAATAGGAATCTGTACCCGCACTCCAAAAGCCGAAGATCCAAACCATTTCTGATCTTTATCTGTAAAACTAAAGGTGTCGTTGTTTCCCATGTACATCCCATTAATAAAAGCTTTGAAACTTGGAAGTGACTTAGAACGTTCCAGTTTGTACAACAATTCTTCAGAAGTAATTTGACCCTCAGCGATTCGCAGATCAATGTTGTTTTCATAACCTAAACGTTCTTCTTTTAGAACGAGATGGGTCAGGGTTAGTCCTTCCAGATTATCGGTTAATTTTAAATCGGCATTGAGTTCAAGACCAAGGAGTAACTTCAATGTTTTAAGAGAAAGTTCTGCGATATTTTGTTTGTAGTCGAGCTGACTTTCAAGAGAAGCTAGGGTAAGTTGAAGTTGTTCAACACTTTCTTCC
>PAOB01000043.1 GCA_002708445.1 Candidatus Arcticimaribacter sp. | reverse complement strand
CGGCGTTTCATAAATGTTAATTACTTTATTTTTAGCACCAGTTTCCCCAGTTTATCACCATTGAACAAACGGTAAAAAGTTTCTCTAAAGTTTTCAATCCCTTCGTAAACGTCTTCTTTTGCTTTGAGTTTTCCTTCATCAATCCACTGCGCCATTTCTTTCATTGCATCACGGTATTTTGGAGCATAATCCATAACAACCATTCCTTTCATAGAACCCCTGTTAACTAAAAGAGACATGTAGTTTTTGGGTCCTTGTACAGCAGTTGTATTGTTGTATTGTGAAATGGCTCCACAGATTACAATACGTGCATTTTTTCGGATAAAAATTAAAGCTGCATCGAGGATATCACCTCCAACATTATCGAAATAAACATCAATCCCTTTGGGGCAATGTTGTTTTATTCCTGAGATTACATTTTCATTTTTGTAGTCTATGGCACCGTCAAAACCGAGTTCTTCGGTCATGTAAGTACATTTTTCGGGACCTCCTGCAATACCAATCACACGACAGCCTTTGATTTTTGCAATCTGACCTACAACAGAACCAACTGCTCCTGCTCCTCCCGAAACCAATACCACATCACCTTCTTTGATTTCGCCAACTTCCAGAATTCCAAAGTATGCTGTCATTCCGGGCATTCCCAAAACACCCAAATACCGAGTGATATCTGCCCAATTTGGATCGACTTGAACAAATCCATTCCCGTCTCCTACATAATACTGTTGTACTCCACCCCAGCCACTTACATAATCTCCGACTTTGAATTTGGTATCTCCTTTTGTCTCAATAACTTTCCCTACACTCCCGGCTCTCATTACTTCTCCAATTTCTACTGGAGGAATGTAAGAACGACTGTCGTTCATCCACCCCCGCATTGCTGGGTCAAGCGAAATATGACTTTGTTCAACGAGAATTTCACCATCCTTGAGTGGAGCTACAGTTTCTTCTACAAAGCTCCAGGTTGATTCGTTTGGCATTCCTTTGGGACGTTGGGATAAAAGTTGTTTTTTATTGATCATAATTTTTTTTTAAACTGAGCTAAGATAATCCGAATTCTTTTGTATTTGAACTTATTGGTTAAAAGTTTTTCATACCAACTACAGCATCCAAAAGATGAGCAGCTAATCGAGCAGTGGTGTCATCTCGGTCAAATTTGGGATTCAATTCGGCTAAATCCATAGCAACAATTTTTTGGGTTTGGAAAAGGTGTTATAAAAGATCAAAGACAAAAGATGGAGAAAATCCTAGCGGAGAAGAGGCACTAACCCCCGGAGCATAGGCGGAAGAAAAACCGTCTAAATCAATAGTTACATAAAGGTAGTCGTGCTGCTGAATGAATGCATCTAGTTGATTTTTGACTTCCATTATCGAACTAGGCTCACAAACATTATTCAACAGGTAGTTTACCCCTTTCTGTTTAGCAATTTCAAATAATTGAGGGCTGTTTGCAGCAGTTTGGATACCTAAGACAAAATAGGCCACACTGTTTTTATATCCGTTAAGAATTTGATAGAATGGAGTGCCTGAATTGGGCTGTTCTTTTGAAGGGCGTAAATCAAAATGCGCATCGAAGTTGATGATTCCTATGGAATGAATTCCTCTTTTTTGGATGGCTCGTTCAATTCCCATAAAATGTCCAAAGGCAACATCGTGTCCTCCACCCAATACGATTGGAAAAATATTTTGTGAGAGCAACTGTTCTGTAACCCGAGCAAGTGCAGCTTGACAGCTTTCCATATCCTCTTCAACAGGGATAATATTCCCAAAGTCTATTATTCTTTTCGGAGGATGATTGAAGGCAAAACGGCTCAGTTGTTTTCGAATAGCCTCCGGCCCATTTTTAGCGCCAACCCTCCCTTGGTTTCGTCTTACTCCCTCATCACAAGCATATCCGATGATTGCAAAATGGGGCTTTTCAACTGCGGTTAAATCGTTTTGTAAATTGTGGCATTCGATCTGTTGACACCAATACTGAACATTGAGTTCTAAAGCAGATGCACGACCTTTCCACAGTTCTTGCTTGGGAGGGACATAGTTTAGCTCATAGATGTTCAGATCAATCGCATCCATATTTATTTATTTAGTGCTTTACCGTTTACATAAACTTTTTCAATCAAGTTTGACCCAAAGGAATACGGGAGTGCAGTTAGCGATTGAATGGGTTTTGTCAAAATTAAGTTAGCCTTTTTACCTAAAGTTATTGATCCAACCTCCTGTTCTACACCCATTGCAAAAGCTCCATTGATTGTTGCGGCATTGATGACTTCTTGAGGTGTCATTTTCATTTTTACGCATGCTGTTGAAACAACAAAATTCATGTTTCCAGAGGGAGCAGATCCGGGGTTGTAATCCGAAGCCAAAGCCAGAGGAAGTCCAGCATCTAATATTTTTCGTGCTGGGGTGTATGGTATTCCCAGAAAAAAGGAACAGCCAGGTAAAGCAACTGGAATGGTTTTACTTCCTGCCAAAACAGCTAAATCCTCATCACAAATAAGTTCAAGGTGATCTACCGAAAGGGCTTTGAAACGAACCCCAACGGCAACTCCTCCTATTGCGTTAAATTGGTTTACATGAATTTTAGGTTTTAGACCATAAGGTTGTGCAGTTTTTAAAACATAGGCGGTATCTTCAGAGGTAAAATAACCCTTTTCACAAAAAACATCAATAGCAGTAGCTAAATTTTCCGCTTGAATAATGGGTAAGGTTTCTTCTAACATTGTTTTGAGAAACAACTTCTTCTTGTTTTCATAGGCTTTTGGAACCGCATGAGCCGCCAAAAAAGTAGCTCGGATAGGAATGGAATATTCTTTCTGTAAACGCTTGATTACGCGTAACATTTTTAATTCCGACTTAGGTGTTAAGCCATAACCCGATTTAATTTCAATAGCTCCTGTACCCAGACGCATTACATCTTCAAGTCTTACTTTACTTTGGAGGTACAAATCTTTTAGAGATGTGTTTTCTAAAACCTTTGCTGAATTTAAGATTCCACCTCCTTTTTCGGCGATTTCTTTGTAACTAAGTCCGTTGATCCGATCCTCAAATTCTCTTTCTCGATTTCCTGCATAAACCAAATGTGTGTGTGAATCGCACCAAGAGGGTAAGATCATTTTTCCTGTTGCATCTACAATTTCATCAACTTCAAATTCAGGACAATCGGTCATTGGGCCGAAGCTTGCAATCACCCCTTTTTTTATGAGTAAATAAGCATTCTGAATACTGGGTAAAGTTTTCATTGCTTTCCCCGAAACAAAAACCTCAGTTTTTTCACGAACCTGAATTAACTCCTTGATATTTTTAAAAAGTATCTGCATTTAAAAAAGTTCATTTATGATAGAATCTTCTACCAGATTAGGTAAAGTAACTTTTAGATTGGGAGTTCGTTTCATTTCTCTTTTGATTGCAAAAACAGCCTCTTTGTTTCTAGCCCAACTTCGGCGAGCAACTCCATTGTTGACATCATAAAACAGCATGTTTTTTAACCGTTCAGATGCTTCATTACTACCGTCCAGTAACATTCCAAAACCACCGTTGATAACTTCACCCCAACCAACACCACCTCCATTGTGTATTGATACCCAAGTCGCACCTCTGAAACCGTCTCCTATCACATTGTGAATTGCCATATCTGCAGTAAACTTACTGCCGTCGTAAATGTTTGAAGTTTCTCGATAAGGAGAATCTGTTCCACTTACATCATGATGATCTCTACCCAAAACGATTGGGCCGATTTCATTTCTGGCAATGGAGGCATTGAATGCCTGGGCTATTTTTATCCGCCCTTCTGAATCTGCATACAAGATACGAGCTTGAGAACCAACAACTAACTTATTATTTTTTGCATCCTTAATCCATCTAATGTTGTCTTGGATTTGTAGTTTAATTTCGGGAGGGGCTGTTTTTTCAATTTCTTGCATCACTTCAAGAGCAATGGAATCTGTTTTATCCAAATCTTCTGGTTTACCCGATACACAAACCCATCGGAATGGACCAAAACCGTAGTCAAAACACAGAGGGCCTAGAATATCTTGAACATAAGATGGATACTTAAAATCGACTTTATTTACTGCCATTACCGATGCTCCAGCTCGAGACGCCTCAAGTAAAAAAGCATTTCCATAATCAAAAAAATAAGTGCCTTTTTCGGTGTGTTTTTGAACAGCAGCAGCATGACGCTTTAGGGACTTCTGCACGTATTTTTTAAACAACTCTGGATTCTGACGAAGCATTTGATTGGATTCCTCATAAGTCAGTCCAACAGGGTAGTAGCCACCCGTCCACGGAATGTGAAGCGAGGTTTGGTCCGATCCTAATTGAACGTGAATGTTTTCATGGTCAAAGCATTCCCAAACGTCCACAACATTTCCGATGAATGCTATTGAAACAATTTCATTGTTTTTTTGTGCTGTTTTGATGCGTTTGACTAAAGACGGTAAGTCGAAAATCAATTCATCTACCCAACCTTGTTCGTGTCTTTTGATTGCCGCTTTAGGGTTTATTTCTGCGCAGACCGTGATACATCCACAAATATTTCCTGCTTTGGGTTGTGCGCCACTCATCCCTCCCAAACCAGCAGTCAGGAAAATCTTCCCGGCAACAGTTTCTTTGGGACTCAAAATCATTCGAAAGGCATTTAAAAGGGTAATAGTAGTACCATGAACAATCCCTTGCGGACCAATGTACATAAATGAACCTGCAGTCATTTGACCGTATTGAGTAACTCCCAAGGCATTTAATTTTTCCCAAGAGTTTGGTTTTGAATAATTGGGGATCATCAACCCGTTGGTAACCACAACTCGAGGAGCTTCTTTTGAGGAAGGAAATAAACCCATAGGGTGACCGGAGTAGAGGTGCAGGGTTTGTTGGTCTGTCATTTGAGCCAAATATTGCATGGTAATTAGGTACTGTGCCCAATTTTGAAAAACAGCACCATTACCTCCATAAGTGATTAATTCTTCTGGATGTTGAGCAACCTCTGGATTAAGGTTGTTTTGAATCATTAGCATAATTCCTGCAGCCTGAATAGATTGAGCAGGATATTCTGAAATGGGACGTGCAAAAATAGCATAAGAAGGCTTGAATCGGAACATGTAAATTCTGCCATAGTCCAAAAGTTCTGTTGCAAATTCTTCACCCAAAACAGAATGCCAATGTTTGGGGAAATAACGCAAGGCATTTCGAATTGCCAATTGCTTTTCTTCTTTAGACAAACTGTCTTTTCTTTTAGGTGCTCGATTAATATTTTTTGGGGCGATGTATTGCGGGGGCAATTTGTCTGGGATCCCCTGAAGAATTTGAGCCTCAAATGCAGTTGTTTTTGGAGTCATTTTTTTACTGTAAAAGATTGATTAGTTACCATTTTTATCATCGAATGGATGTCATTTTTTAGCAGTCGATCTTCTTCTAGTTTTCGAACTTTTGAACGAATGAGGCGATGGTTTTTTTCGATTATTGCAGAGCATTTGTGGGAACCTCGAAATTCTAAAGCTTGTGCAGCATACATCAATTCTACAGCGAGGATTTTTTCTAGATTACCCAAAATCTGATTGAATTTTCGTCCCGAAATACTTCCCATAGAAACATGATCTTCTTGACCCAAAGAGGTGGGTACACTATCAGCAGAGGGAGGAAAACAAAGCGATTTGTTTTCGGTAACCAGTGCTGCGGTTGTGTATTGAGGAATCATAAACCCAGAATTCACTCCCCCTTTTTCAGTGAGTAATCGGGGCAATCCATATTTACCTTCTAGTAAAAGATAACAGCGGCGATCAGAAATATTTCCCAGTTCCGATGCAGCAATAGATGCATAATCCAATGCTATTGCCAAGGGTTGCCCGTGAAAGTTACCGCCCGAAATAATTTCGTTTTCACTTAAAATTATGGGGTTGTCGGTTACCGCATTGAGTTCAACAGTTACCAGATCTTTGAGATGATAAAAAGCATTTCGTGAGGCTCCATGAACTTGTGGAATGCATCGAATTGAATACGGGTCTTGCACACGATCACAATCTTTATGGGCATTTAAATTTTCAGAATCCTTGAGAAGTAAGCGCATTCGTTTGGCAACTTTTTGTGATCCTTTAAAAGGGCGTATTTTATGTAATGCACTCTTAAACGGAGCAGCACTCCCTTGGAAGCCCTCAAGGCTCATGGCTCCTGCAACATCAGCTAAATCGAGCAAGTAATTCATCTTCTCTAAACCAATTAAAGCATGTGCAAGTATGAATTGAGTCCCGTTGATTAATGCTAAACCCTCTTTTGCCTCAAGAACAATTGGTTTTAGATTGTGATCAGATAAAACTTTTTTGGCAGCAACAATTTTGTCGTTTACCCAAAATTCTCCCTCTCCAATAAGCGGTAAGAAAAGATGAGATAAAGGTGCTAAGTCACCAGATGCACCAACAGAACCTTGCTCAGGAACTACTGGGAGTAAATCATTTTCAATACAAAACAAAATTCGTTCGATCACTTTTAGGCGTATTCCAGAGTATCCTTGACACAATGCATGAACCTTACAAATCATCATGATTTTTGAAAGCTTTTTATCAATGGGTTTACCGACTCCTACCGCATGAGTAATCAACAAATTTCGTTGGAGTGTGTTGGTTTGTTTTGCAGAAATAAGAGTATCGCATAATGGACCAAACCCAGTATTGATCCCGTAAACAGCTTTTTTAGAGTGAACGATATTTTGAACAATTTCATTGCTTTTTTGGATTCTGGCGATTACCTCAGGGAGTAAGATTCCTGCCCGGGTTCCCTCCGTCAATTGCATTACTTTTTTTAATGTCAATTTTTCTAATCCAAAATTAAAATTCATTCAGTACAGGATTTTAACCTAAAATTACACTTATATTTAATACCTAATAAGACCATATAAGCATAAGATTAATAATCATGAATTATCAATTAAGTTATCGACACTTACAGTTTTTTTTGGCTGTAGCAGAAGAGCTTCATTTTCGAAAAGCAGCAGAGCGCTTATTCATATCCCAGCCGGGATTGAGTAAACAGATCAAAGAATTGGAAAATCAATTGGGTGTTAAACTTTTCGACAGACATACACGAAAAGTAGTTTTGACTCCTCCAGGAGCATATCTCAAGGGAGAAATGACCCATTATTTTAGAAAATTGGATCAGATTATTGAACACACAAAGTTGATTGATCAGGGGAAACAAGGAAATTTGAAATTAGGATATGTGGGATCTGCTATGCAAAAGATCATCCCAGACCTTTTGCTCTCCTTTCGAAAGATGCATCCCAAGATACTCTTCAATTTAAGAGAAATGGACAATCAAAAGCAAATAGAGGGTTTATTGGTTCAAGAGCTGGACTTAGCATTTGTACGCCTAGAAAATATTCCACGAGGACTAGAGTTTAGAGCCGTATTGAGGGAACCTTTTTGCCTCGTTTTACCTCAGGACCACCCTTTGGATCAAAGTAATTTTAAGAGCTTGGCGCAGCTCAAAGACGAACCTTTTATTTTGTTCGATCAAAAGTACAGTCCTTCCTATTATCAAACAGTTCTTCAGCTTTTTAAAGACAGTGGTTTTTCTCCAATAGTATCTCACAATACGATTCATTCAAATACAATTTACAAATTGGTAACTCATCATTTAGGGATTTCTATCGTTCCAAAATCTTTACAAATGAATTCTGCAAAAGGGGTAAAATTTATCGAATTGGATCAGCTTCCACAACGTACTGTTCTATCCGCTGTTTGGAACAGCAACAATCGAAATCCCGCTTTGGTCAACATCATTGAGTTGCTTGATTCCGAAAAAACTCAGCTTTTTGATGATGTCATGAAGTAAAGAAAATTCATAAAAAAGACATTATGTCATTAATAAACAGCTACATAGCCGCCAAAATGACACAAAACAACTGTGGTACATCCTTTGATTTCTTTGAATGTAAATTCTAATCAATACCCACTTTATGAATTACAATAAATACACATTGAAATCCCAGGAAGCGCTCCAAAAAGCGCAACAAGTATGTCTTGAATTGGAACATCAGCAAATTCAAAATGCACATATCCTGAAAGGAATATCAGAAATTGATCAAAATGTTTTACCCTACATTCTCAAAAAAGCCGGTGTTGATGTTCAGCCTTTCAATCAAAAACTAGGAAAGATCTTGCAAAGTTTTGTAAGAGTTCAAGGTGGAACGATAAGCTTATCGTTAGATGCTCAAAAGACACTAAATGGTGCAGAATTAACTGCAAATAAAATGAAGGATGAATTCATATCAATTGAGCATTTGATCTTATCGATTATTGAGGCCAAAGACAGTGCTTCACAATTGTTAAAAGATTTTGGATTAACCCAAAAAGGCTTAAAAGACATCATCAAAGAATTACGAAAGGGCACAAAAGTAACTTCACCAACACAGGAAGACACCTACAATGCTCTTGATAAATATGCAAGAAATTTAAATCGATTGGCATTAGATGAAAAGCTAGATCCTGTTATTGGAAGAGATGTAGAAATCCGAAGAATATTACAAATTCTATCCAGGCGTAATAAAAATAATCCCATTTTGATAGGTGAACCGGGAACTGGAAAAACTGCAATAGCAGAGGGCTTAGCCAATCGATTAGTTAAAGAGGACATTCCAGAAAATTTAAAAGACAAAATAATTTATTCCTTGGATATTAGTTCTTTAATTGCCGGAGCAAAGTACAAAGGTGAGTTTGAAGAACGTTTAAAATCAGTAGTAAAAGAGGTAATAAACGGGGCTGGGAGAATAGTTTTATTCATTGATGAAATTCACACTTTGGTGGGAGCTGGAGGTGGAGAGGGTGCAATGGATGCCGCAAATATTTTGAAACCAGCTTTGGCTCGTGGAGAACTTCGGGTTATTGGAGCTACAACTTTGGATGAATACCAAAAGTATTTTGAAAAAGACAAAGCGCTGGAACGTCGTTTTCAAAAAGTCATGGTAGATGAACCGGATAAGGAAAGTTCCATATCAATTCTCAGAGGGATAAAAGGAAAATATGAAAGCCATCACAAAGTAAGGATCAAAGACAGTGCTATTATTTCAGCTGTTGAACTTTCTCAACGTTACATTTCAGATCGATTTTTACCCGATAAAGCAATTGATTTGATTGATGAAGCTTCCTCAAAGTTAAGAATGGAAATAAACTCGAAACCAGAAGAGCTGGATGTTTATGATCGAAAAATCATGCAAAGTGAAATTGAATTGGAAGCTATTAAGCGAGAAAACGATAAAGATAAAATTGCTGTCCTCAAAAAAGAACTCGCTGATTTAAAAGAAAATCGTAAAAGTATTTTTGCTCAGTGGAAATTAGAAAAAGAGTTGGTAGATTCAATTCAAAAAGTAAAAACCAATATTGAGCAATTCAAAAGCGCAGCAGATAAAGCTGAACGTGAAGGTAATTTTGGTTTAGTAGCTGAATTGCGTTACGGCAAAATTCAAAAAGAACATGAACTGCTGGATGAATTGCAAAAAAAATTAATAGAAAATCAAGAAAATGCACTGATAAAAGAAGAGGTGGACTCAGGGGATATTGCTGAGGTTGTTGCCAAATGGACGGGTATTCCTGTTTCCAAAATGCTTCAAAGTGATCGATTAAAATTATTGAAATTAGAGGAAGAGCTTCACAAAAGGGTAATTGGACAAAACGAGGCCATTGGTGTTGTTGCTGATGCTGTTCGAAGAAGTCGAGCAGATTTGCAGGATAGCCAAAAACCTATTGGAACTTTCTTGTTTTTGGGGACTACGGGGGTTGGTAAAACAGAGCTAGCAAAAACACTAGCAGAATTTTTATTTAACGATGAAGGAGCAATGACCCGAATCGACATGAGTGAATATCAAGAAAAACATGCTGTCAGTCGTTTGGTTGGAGCTCCTCCCGGATATGTTGGTTATGAAGAGGGTGGGCAACTTACCGAGGCCGTTAGGAGAAAACCATATTCTGTTGTTCTATTGGATGAAATAGAAAAAGCACATCCAGATACGTTCAATATCTTGTTGCAAGTACTCGATGAAGGAAGATTGACCGATAACAAAGGGAGGGTTGCAGATTTCAGGAATACCATAATCATCATGACCTCCAATATGGGAGCTCACATCATTCAGGAGAATCTTGGTAAGATCGATAACAAAAGCCAATCAACGGTTTTAGAAAACACAAAATTGGAGGTTCTCAACTTATTGAAGCAAACAATAAGACATGAGTTTTTGAATAGAATTGATGAGATTGTAATGTTTACTCCTTTAAGCCAAGATGAGGTTCGACAAATAGTTAACCATCAATTAAAAAAACTGATTGAACTTCTGGAAAAAAAGAATATTCGTTTAGAATTTAATGATGGTGTAATTGACCATTTGGCAGCACTTGGTTATGAACCTCAATTTGGAGCACGACCCATAAAAAGATTAATTCAACGTAAAATATTGAATGAGCTTTCTAAGAAAATTCTATCGGGAGAACTTGTAGCTAATGATTCAATTAGCATCGATTTTGAGAATAATGAATTGAGTTTTAAAAATTAATAATTCTTAATCTCGGTAATTTAGAGCAGGATCTCGATCTCCCAAAAGGGGAATGTATTTAAAATCTTTCCCTCGTTTTTGGAGAAATTCAGCATGAGCTTTTTCTATTATTTTTGGATTATCGATCAATTTAAATGCCGTTAGAGCCAAGGTTTTAGCCGCTACGATCATGCCTTTATTTCCGATGGAAGTTCCTCCACTAGCAACTGCTTGCCAGCTGTGAGCTGGGGTGCCGGGCACCCAAGTAGCTGCAACCATTCCTGCGGTAGGCACCATAAAACTTACATCTCCAACATCGGTTGATCCCATAGGTAAAGCATTGGAATCGTAGGGTTCTACGCCATTTACATATTTCATGTTTAGTGGTTTCCCCAGGGTTTTGGATATTTTTTCCGCAAATTCTTTTTCTTCATTATTGTAGTTAAAACCATTAATTTCTGTAAGGCTGTTGTGCATCAATTTTTGTAAAACCTCATTGGGCAATAGTTCATGTGTTCCTCCAATCATTTCAAAATCCATGCTTGTTCCAGTTCCAAGAGCTGCACCTTTGGCTGTATTTACAATCCGATCAAATATTTTAATAACCACATCTCTTTGTTCGTGCCGTGCATAGTAATACACTTCGGCAAAATCTGGAACCACATTTGGAGCTTCTCCTCCACGAGTAATTACATAATGTATTCGGGCACTCGAAGGAATGTGTTCTCGCATCATGTTGACCATAAAATTCATAGATTCTACAGCATCGAGTGCTGATCTTCCTTGTTCGGGAGCCGCTGCCGCATGAGCGGACACACCATAAAACCGAAACTTAGCTGATTTGTTTGCCAGTGCTGCTCCTGGATTCGCGGCATTTTTACTGTTGGGATGCCAGTGTAGGGCTACATCTGCATTGTCAAAAAGACCGGCACGAGTCATGTACACTTTTCCTGAACCTCCCTCTTCTGCTGGGCATCCAAAGAATTTTACTGTTCCTGGTTTTCCGGTTTTCTCCAAATAATCTTTAATGGCAATTGCCGCAGCTGCTGATGCTGTTCCAAATAAATGATGGCCGCATCCGTGACCTGCTCTTGTGTTGTTTGATATTTTGTAAGGGACATTTTTTTGAGATAAACCGGGTAAGGCATCATATTCTCCTAAGATTGCTATTACAGGGCCACTGGTTCCAAAAGTTGCAGAGAAAGCCGTTGGGATTCCAGCAACTCCTTTTTTAAACGTAAAGCCTTCGTCTGCCAAAGTTTTTTTGAGAAGTGCGCTGCTTTGTTTTTCCTGATAACCCATTTCGGCGTAGTTCCATATGGTTTGTGCTATTTCAGAATATTTTGACGACTTAGAATCGATGCCTTCCATAAAAGTTATGTAATTGGTTTGAGCCTGAAGACTTAGCATCAAAAAACTGCATAGGATAAGTTGAATATTTTTCATAGCATAAAATTTGAATCTGATTTGTGCTTTCAAGATAGAAAAAATACGATCAATTACAATCGCGTTCTTTTTTCATTATCTTGAACCAAAAACAGATCAAAATGGATATCAAAACCTGGTTTGCAAAAGGAGTTGTTCTTTATTCTGAAAATACTTCTATCTTTTTTGTTCGGGAAGGAAAAGGAGTTCCACTTCTTTGTATTCACGGGTTTCCAACCTCTTCTTGGGATTTTGCTTCAGTTTTCCTAGAATTGTCCAGTAAATTCGATTGTATTGTTCCTGATCTACCGGGTTTAGGAATTTCTAAAGACGATTTAAACTCGGATATCATTATGAAGCAAGCTGATGCAATTGAATTATTGATGGATGATCTACAAGTTGATCAAGCACATATTTTTGCTCATGATATTGGGGACACTGTAGCTCAAGAATTATTGGCACGGATGAATGATAAAAACACCAAGACTGAGTGGTTGTCTGCAGTTTTTATGAATGGGGGGATGTTTCCAGAGGCAAATACTCCTCGACCCATACAGAAGCTTTTGGCTTCTTTTTTAGGACCATTTCTTGGACGTTTTCTGTCGAAACGAACTTTTGACAAAACCATGCGGGATATTTTCAGTAAGAAAAACCCACCTTCCCCAGAATTTTTGGAATCTTCATGGGCACTACTTGAAGAAAATGATGGTCGTAAAATGATTCCGCTATTACTACAATATTTGAAAGAAAGATGGACTCATTTGGACCGATGGAGAGATCCCCTAAAGAATCCTAAAATCCCAATGGCAATGATCAATGGAATTGAAGATCCAATTTCTGGAAAACCTACAGCCGATTTTTTCCAGAGGCTACAGCCTCAATCCATGACCATTTTCCTCCAAAATACTGGACATTACCCTCACATCGAAACTCCAAAAGAAGTACTAAAAGCATTTTTTAAATTTCATGATTCACTCTAAACCTTAGCTATGATGAACCGAATAATTTTTTTAATCTCCTTGTTTTTAATTACATCTTGTAATTCAACACAAAAAAACCAACTTCCTGTGCAGCAAAAAAAACTCCAACATATTGTATTGATAAAATACAAGGAAACTACAACTCCCCAAGAATTGAAAGCCATTGAGAGAGCAGCTTACACGCTTAAAGAAATCGCTGGAGTAAAGAATCTTAACTATTCAGAAAATGTTTCTCCAGAGGGACTTAACAAGGGCTACACCCACAGCTTGACCATGTATTTTGAAAATGAAAAGGATCGAGACGAAGTTTATTTACCGCATTCAATACATCAGGAATTTGTAAAGCTTTTTGTACCCTTCACAATCGATGTATTGGTCTATGATTATTGGGAATAATATTCCCTTTGAGGATTAATAGTAGAGCAATATCTTTTACCTACAATTATGATCTGCTGCTCGAGTTGCTATCTGAATATTAGGTTTCATATTGACTTGATAACCCAAAGAATTGGCCCATCCTCGGGATGCATTTACCAATCGATTTGATTTAAAGCTTTCGTCTTCATTGTAATCCATATCTATTTGAACTTCAACACCTAAGGCATTTTTCATTTTTTCGGCAATATTAATGCTCATTTCGGTTTCTTTCCACAAACGGGTCCAAAGGTCTTTGATTTTTGGGACACCAATTTTATGAACGATGTAGTGAACTCCATGATTTCCTAATCGATAAGCAATTACAGTTGCATATTGTGTTTGTTTGGCTACGCATTGTGAATCTGTTCCTATATGGATGGTAATCACAGGATGTTTGGAAACCATATTTTGGGTGTATGTAATTGGGTCGATTGAAGTCCCGTGGATGTTCTTGAAATTCATACGAATGAAATTAAACCCCCCCTGATTTTAATGAGCAGAGGGGTTTTTAGGGTTATTTGATTCCTTGGCCTTGAATGTAAGGTGCACCTTGGTCTTTCAATTCTTGTTCTAAAGGAATAATTTTATTTGTGTTAAGATCGAGAATTTTTTGTTCTATGTTTTGCATCATCTTTTTTGCTAGAGCCATGCTTTTTTTGTGCAAAGCTGTTGGTCCGTATGTAGAAAACATCCCTCGATAAGCTACTCTTATATGAGTTCCGATAGTAGGGGAGTTACGTTCTCCAATTTCACTTTTAGAGGCATTACCTTCAATTAGTGTTTTAAGCTTCTCAATCTCGTTTTGTATGTTTTGAATTTTTTGATTCATTTCACCGGGGACAATGCTTGAATTCCTCAGTGCAGTCTTGAGAGCTGATAGTTTATTTTCGTTACGTTCCAAAACATCTTCCAAAAAATCAATTTTTTTAATCAAAGCATTCATATTGGTTCGGTAAGTATCATAATCTTTGTATGAAGTACCTTTGAGAACCCCATTGCGAATTGGTTTCACATTAAAATCAATAGGTTCATCCAATTGGGTAATGGTTCCGTTTTTTTCTAAATAGAGGGTTGCTGTGTATTTTTGTGGAATTGCTAGGGCTCCATAATTGTAACCAGAGTTTATTATTTTTCCATCCTCAGGAATAGAAAAGGGGTTAAAATGTTTTAAATCCCATGCAATTCGATGACTTCCTTTTTTGGCTTTTTCACTAATTTTTCGAATGATATTGCCTTCGGGGTCTTGGATGGTCAACAAAACGGATGCCTCTTTTTCTTTTTCTTCTTTGTCCAAAGCTTCCCATCCGGGGAAAGGAATATTGGATTTTTTTTCATTCAATTTCTTTTCTTTCTTTTTGCGACTTTCTTTTTGAGTTGTAAAATCATCGGAAAGATGATAAGTGAATACTGCTCCAAAAGTTGGGTTTTTGGAAAAAAAGTAATCTGCACCTGTGTTTCCTACATTACTTCTTGGCACATACCATTTTGCAGTTCTAGGAGCAAATAATTTTCCTTTACGCTTTAAGTTTTCGGAATTCATTTCTCGCAATGCACTGTAATCATCAAGCACATAAAAACCTCTACCAAATGAGGCAGCAACTAAGTCATTTTCTCTTTTTTGAATTACTAGATCTCTAAAAGGAAGGGTTGGCGTTCCAGGAAGTTTTTGCCACTTTGCACCTGCATTTAAACTTACATAAACTCCAAATTCGGTTGCTGCAAAAAACAAGTTTTTGTTTACGTGATCTTGAACAATCCGCCACACTAAAGTACGTTTTGGGAGGTTGCTGCTGATTGATGTCCATGTTTTTCCTAGATCGGTACTTTTGTAGATGTAGGGGTTGAAGTCCCCTTCTTTGTGATTGTCTAAAACAACGTACAGGGTGTTGGAGTCATACAAATCTGCCTTGATATCATTTACAAATGAACGACTTGGAAGCCCTAGTTTAGTTACTGGAACTTGTGTCCATTGTGCTCCACCATTTTGTGTAATTTGAATAAAACCATCATCTGTTCCAGCAAAAAGGACTCCCTCTTTTAAAGGTGATTCAGACAAAGAGGTAATGGTGTTGTAATTGGACATGGCTCCAACATCCCATGGATTATCCCAACTTTGTTGGCGTCCCATAATAAGGAGCTTTATGCGTTCTTCATTTCGAGTTAAGTCTCCCGAAATGGGCTCCCAATCATCTCCTCGACTTTCTGATTTCCATACTCGATAGGAAGCGAAGTAGAGCCTGCTGGGCTTGTGCGGACTGACCAGGATGGGAGCATCCCAGTTGAAGCGCTCATAAGGTTCTCCTTCTCTAGCTTGCGGTTGAACTAGAACGGGTTCTCCTGAGGTTAAATCTATTCGGTGTAGACCTCCTTGTTGAGTCTCTGCATAAATAATATCGTTATGTACTGGGTCCGTAGCCGATTGATGTCCGTCTGCAAACAAGGTTTTGTACCAGTGCTTGTTTGCAATTCCCTCTCTTTCGTCTGTTGCTGATGGTCCTCCAACAGATCCATTGTCTTGGGTTCCACCAAAAATACTGTAAAAGGGTTCTGCATTGTTTACCGCAACTTTGTAAAACTGTGTGAGTGGAAGATTTTTAATGTATCTCCAGTTTTTTGCTAAATCAAAACTTTCATAAATTCCTGCATCTGTTCCAATCATGAGGTAGTTGGGATCATCTTTTTTGAATATCAAAGCATGGTTGTCTGAGTGTTTTTTCTCTTCTTTTAGTTGTACAAAGTTCTTCCCACCATCTTCTGAAGTCAAAACCCTAACATTCATAAGGTACAAACGATCAAACTTGTGTGGGCTAGCATAAAGTTCTTGATAGTAATGCGGACCAGTTCCTCCAGAAACAGTGTCCGACATTTTGGACCATGAATTTCCGTCGTCTTCTGATCGATAAACTCCACCTTTGGTTCTATCCAGTTCAATTGCTGCATAGAGTACGTTTGATTTTTGAGGAGAAATGGCTAAACCAATTTTTCCCATATTGGATTCTGGCAATCCATTGCTGAGTTTTTCCCAGCTTTCTCCTCCATCTGTAGAGCGATGAATTCCCGAACCAGGACCTCCTCCCATATAGGCGGCTACAGTTCGATGGCGATCCCAGGTAGCAGCGAACAAAACTTGAGGATTGTTAGGATCAATAATTAAATCGGTAGCTCCTGTCCATTCGGAGTTTCCTAAAACACGTTTCCATGTTTTCCCTCCATTATTTGTTTTGTAAACACCTCGTTCTCCGCCTTTTTTCCAAAGGGGGCCTTGACTTGCTACCCAAACTACATTTGAGTTGTCGGGATGAACGATAATTTTCGAAATATGTTCAGAGTTTTTTAATCCCATGTTTTTCCAAGAACCGCCATTATTGGTACTCAGATAAATACCATCTCCATAGCCTACATGACGGCCTCCAACATTTTCTCCACTTCCAACCCAAACACGAGCAGGGTTGTTGGGATCAATGGTAATACAACCTGTCGAATACGATACTTGATCATCAAATATGGGATCCCAAGTGGTTCCCGAATTTTTAGTTTTCCATACTCCTCCTGATCCTACGGCTACATACCATATGTTGTCGTTTTTAGGATGAATGGCAATATCAGCGATTCTTCCAGATAAAAAAGCAGGACCTATGTTTCTGAATTTAAAAGCATCTAAAGAAATTGTGTCTGATTTTTTTTGAGATGATTTTTTGCGTTGGGCTTCAAGATTTAGCCCATTCAATAAAAATGCGAAGCTAAATAATGCGATGATGTATTTCTTCATAAGAGTGTGTTATCAAATTGATTTAATAAATGTACTAAAAACAAATTCTTTGACCAATTCGGTTTTTTTTTTGAATGGATCAAGAAATTTTAGTTGGTAAACAATAATTTTTTAACCTTTTTTGAAAGCCATAGAAGTGTAATCATGTTGGGGATTGCCATAAGAGCAAATGACAGATCAATGATTCCGATAACAAGATCAACAGTGGCTATTGCAAAAAAGACAATACTAATGATGTAGATGTAATTGTACCAATTCCCCCAAGATTTTTGGGTTAAATAGCGCAAGCATTTTACTCCATAATAGGAATAGGTGAATAAACTTGAAATTCCAAAAACGAAAACCATCAACAGTAACAATTCATCACCAATTCCATAAAAAAGTCTTTTGAAAGCTTCAAGGGTAAGTTCAATTCCGTTTAACTGTCCAAGCTCTGTTGCTCCGCTGATAATGATTATTAATCCTGTAATTGAACAAACTAAAATGGTGTCCAACAAGGGGCCTAAAGAGGCAACTAATCCTTCGTCAATTGGATTTTTGGTATTGGATTGACCGTGATACATGGGGGCATTACCTACGCCACTTTCATTAGAAAAAACAGCTCTTCGTACTCCAAGAATTACCAGCGCCCAAAAACTACCATTTGCTGCTGCCTGAACCGAAAAAGCTTGATCGAATATTTTCTGAAAAGCTGGTATTATTGCTTCTGCATTTAGGGCAAGCATAATAATCCCCATACTGAAATACAAGCCTACCATTAATGGAACTAGGGTGGATGTTACCGTCACTATTTTTTTTAAACCTCCAAGAATTACAATTGCACTAAGAATTGCTAATACAACCCCGATGATGAGTTTCCAGTTTAATACTCCTAAATTTAGATATTGATCGGGTTCTATAACGGATACTAAGGTTTGTGTCAATTGGTTTGCTGTAAAAGCAGGGAGTACCCCAAATAAGCCTGCTATGGAAAACCATACGGCAAATGACTTGCCGTAATGGGGAAGAGCAATTTTCATATAATACATGGGTCCTCCCAAGGGACTACCGTCTTCTTCTTTTTCTCTAAACAGAACCGCTAGGGTGCAAGAATAAAATTTGATTATTGCTCCCAAAATTGCTGTTGCCCACATCCAAACTAAAACTCCTGGACCTCCCATGTAAATTGCAATTGCTACTCCTGAAATATTTCCCAGTCCAACGGTTGATGCTAAAACAGCGGACAAGGCTTGAAATCTTGAAATTCCCTCACCTCCGTCTTTACTTAAAAGAAGTTTTGGTGCACTCTTGATAAAAAATAAAGGTTTTGCTTTGGATTGAACAAGTAAAAAAACACCCCCGCCGATAATGAGAAGGAACATAATCAACTCTATCGAGCTGATTAATTCTAGAAGTAGCGTGGATAATAATTCCATGTTGAATAAAGATAAAAAAGCAAGATTACATTCTTGGTTTTAAAAAGTATTGGTTTTTACCAGATGAGTACGCGTTCCTCTGGTTTCAAATACATCGAGTCTCCTTCTTTTACATTGAATGTGTTGTAGAAAGCATCCATGTTTTTTAGTGGCTGCATTGCCCTTTGAATTGCGGGTGAGTGCGGATCTGTTCGCACTTGATTTTTGAGTGCTTGTTCTCTGGTTTTGGTTCTCCAAACAGTTCCCCAAGAAAGGAAAAAGCGTTCTTCTGCAGAAAACCCATCAATTGGATTGGGTTTTCCATGTTTTTTAAAGTGTAATTTTAAAGCATCAAAAGAAGCATTAATACCTCCTAAATCACCAATGTTTTCGCCTAGTGTAAATTTTCCATTGATAAAAACATCGGGGAGTACTTCCAAAGTACTGTATTGATCTGCTAATTTTTCTCCAAGGTTATTGAATTCAGTCAAATCATCATCTGACCACCAATTCACTAAGTTACCTTCTGCATCGTAATCGGCACCACTATCGTCAAACCCATGAGAAATTTCATGGCCAATAATCCCGCCAATAGCTCCGTAATTAATAGCAGCATCTGCTTTAAAATCAAAGAAAGGGGGTTGTAAAATTGCAGCAGGGAAAACGATCTCGTTGTAGGTTGGGTTGTAGTATGCATTTACTGTTTGAGGAGACATAAACCATCTGGTTTTATCTACTGGTTTTTTCAGATCTTCAAGATCTTCCATAAAATAGAAGCGAGAGATATTGAGTATTGCTCCCAAATAAGTAACCCCCCCTTCTAAATCTTTTAAGGATAATTTTTGATAGTCTTCCCATTGATCTGGATATCCAACTTTAACAGTTGTTTTTTTGAGTTTTTCGATGGCTTTGCTTTTTGTTGTGGCATCCATCCATTCCAAATTATTGATTCGAGCTTCGTAAGCTTCAATTAAATTGCTTACCAATTCTTTCATTTTTTCTTTGGCTTGCGGAGGAAATTTTTCAGCAACATAGAGTTTCCCTAAAGGTTGACCTAAACTTCCGTTTACTATTCTCAAAGCTATTTTTTCTAGGGGTTCTTGTTTTTTAGCACCTCGTAGGGTTTTGTAATAAAAGTCCCAATTGGCTTTATCCATTTGGGTTGTAAGTCTACTAGCAAATCGATCTACTAAAGACCACTTCAAATAAGTTTTCCAATCTTGAACACTATTATTTTTTAATAGTTTATTCAATGATTTGAAATACCCTAGGTCGGTAATTATTACATCTTGATCTAAACCTTCTGCTCCAATTCCATTGAAATATGAAGTCCAGTTGATAGCTGGAATTAAAAGTTGTAAACTTTCAATTGACGTAGGATTGTAACGTTTTGCTGGATCGCGATATTCTACCTTATCCATTCGAGCAGCCGCCATTTGTGTTTCCATAGCGACTACGGTTGCTGCCAATTCAGTTGTTTTTTCTAGACCTAAAAAGTCAAACATACGAGCTACGTGCGCTTCATATTGTTCCATTACTTTTTTAGAGTCATCATCGTCTTTGAGATAATAATCTCTTTCGATCCCCAAAGCACCGGGATTCATATGTGGAACGTTTGTATTGCTGTCTTTAGCATCCGAGGAAACATAAAACCCTAAAATACCTCCACCTCCCAAAGGTTCAGTGTGGATCAAATAGTTTTGAATACCTTCTAAAGAACTAATTTCGTCAATTTTTTTAAGGTAAGGTTTTAGGGGATCAATTCCTTCGGTATTTCTTTTTACAGTGTCGTTTATCAATTTAAAAAACATTACCGCTTTTGCTTCGTCGGAACTTTCATCAAGTTTAGTTTTTGAGGCTTTTTTTAATAAGGAGAGAACATCTTCATCAGTTTTTTTTCGCACTTCGTAGGCACTACCCCAACGAATTTTATCGTCAGGAATTTTTGTATTGGTCATCCATTTTCCGTTGACGTAGTTGTAAAAATTATCTTGAGGACGGACGGTGGAATCCAGTAGCGAAATGTTAATCCCAGGGGATTTTTCTGAAGTATTATCACACCCAACAAACAAGAGCGTAGTTAGGCTAAGCACAAAAATGAAAAATTTAGCTTTCATAATTAGAATTTTAAAACTTGTAAATGTACTTCTTTTTTAAAGCTTAATAGTTGCTAAAAACAACTATTCTTTTGCTACGATTAAGGTTGCTTTAGTTCCCGTAGCCAGATTCCATTGATTAGCCATAAGCAACATCCCTTCATTATCATACACTCTGATTTCAGCTGTATTAGGTCCAGATTCACCTTGATTGAGGGCTACAAAATCAATTTTGTTGAAGCCCGAAATTAAATCAACTTTTAGCCGTTTGAATCTTTCTTGAAGCAATACATTGGCTTCAACTACTCGATCGTTAAATAGTATTTTTACCCGATCTCCGTCTGCTGCTTCATGATCTCTAAAAATTACCTGTACAAAGGGGGCGTTGCTTTTAAAATCTCCCAAATATTGATCGACTTTAAAATCGTTTGGGTTTTTTTCTTTTTCGGGGGATCGTAACTTGTTGAGATAGTATTCTCCTGGATCTACAAAAGTTTCTTGTTTATCCATTTGAATTTTTGGGCGATCAAAATATTCATTTTTATTGTTAGGATCTGGAGTGTTTTTAAAAAAATCTTTTTTCAAATAATTGGGCAGATCATCAGTGTCTTTTTTGGGCAGCAGAAGAGATTCTTTATTCCCTTCGGTTTCGAATTCTTGAGGGTTAAACTCAAAACCCTGACCTAATAAAGTAAATACACTAAAAAAAAGTGGGATTAAAAAGCCAAAAAATTTCCAATCGGGTTTCATCCCTCAAACCTAAGGAATATCTCCTTTTTTTAAAAAAGTTTAACAGGGATTTAATTTTCATTTAAATAATATTCATTGAGAAATTTATTCAATTCTTTTTCGGTTTTCAAAATTAGATCAATGCGATTGACATTTTTGTAAAGTTGATTCATCAATCGAACAAAAGCCGACGGCATGAAAACTATGAAGGTTTTTAAGAATTTATTGTTTTTTAGCTGGGCTAAATAAAACGGATTCAGTGGATGTGCAGATTTAACTTTTGATGTATCGACCAGATAGGTCCAGGGGTGTGTTGTGTCAAAAGACTGGACAAAACTCAAATCTTTTTTTACTAATCCCAAGTTTATGTAACCCGATGCTTTGGCGTAAAGCAAATCCTTTTTTGTATTGGTGTACAATGAAACGCTTCCCAAAGGAGCGTTAATTTCTTTAATTTTAAAAAGATTTGGGTTGGATTTTTTCATTGGTGTTTAACTTACAATGCCCAAAGGCAGGGTTTGTTTCCATTTTCCAAGGGTAAAATCAGGAAACTGTTGTGGGGCTCCGTATTGAGTTATTGAGGCTGCTGACAGGGGTGTTACTGCACTCCAAAAACAACCTTCGTACACATTTTGATCCAGGGGTAAACCTTGCTGTAAGCACTCTACAATTCGATTTACCATGATTCCGTCCATACCTCCGTGACCGCTGTTTTGAGTCTTTTGATTGAGTCGTTTAAAAAGGGGATGATCATATTTTTCATAGAGGAGTTCCAATGCTTCTCCTTGAATCCATGAATGATGGTTTTCGGTAACTCCTTCAAAGCCTCCTTCTAATGCTACTCGGGTTGGAAAACCTGCAAGAATACCTTTGGTTCCTTGAATGAGGTTGTGACGCGTGTAGGGTCTTGGACTGGTTTCGTCCCATTGAATCATTATGGTTCTTCCCATATGAGTTTTGATGATGGAGGTATTTAGGTCTCCATTTTGATAATCCAGTTGGTTCCATTTATGATTGGGGGCATAGTTTTTTTTGGCGTACAATTTTCTGCCCTTTGCAGGAGTAGAATAGGAAACGATACTTTTGAAATTGTCATCTGTACGAGCAATATTCATGTATTGAGCAACGGGTCCAAGCCCGTGGGTAGGGTAGAGGTTCCCTTTTCCCTTGGAATAATGATGGGTTCTCCAAGATCCTGTTCCACGTTCTTGTTCTTCCATTTGAAAACGCAGATCATGAATGTAAGCCGCCTCAGCGTGTAATAGGTCGCCAATAACTCCTTGGCGACACATATTGAGGTACATCAATTCGGTTCTTCCGTAATTGACATTTTCCATCATCATGCAGTGCTTTTGAGTTTCTTCTGAGGTGTGTACAATTTCCCACATTGCCTCTAAAGTAGTTGCTATGGGTACTTCGACGAAAGAGTGTGCACCACTTTTCATAGTTTCAATAGCCATATGTGCATGATTTTCCCAATTTGTTGCGATAAAAACCACATCGGGTTTTACTTCCTTTAGCATGGTTTTCCACAAGTTTTCATCTCCAAAATAAGTTGCAATATTTTGATGACGATTACTTTTCCCAATATCTGATGCAATTTTCTTCCAATGGTTTACATTATCTTGATAGAGGTCACTAATTGCCACTACCTCGGTGTTGTTTAGGGATGCTAAGATTTTAAGGTGGTTTCCTCCTCGAGCTCCAACACCAATGAAAGCAGCCCGTAAATTTGAAATTTTGGGTGCTGCAAACCCTCCCATGTATATTCCATTTGAAGCTGTTTTTGGACTTACACAATTATTTAAAAGTGCGATTGATGCTATTCCAGCAGCAGACAGGGATGAGGTTTTTATGAAGGATCTGCGGGAAAATTTTTTCATGGGAGCTGTTTTTACTAACAGAAAGGTATGTATTTTTTTTTGTTTGCAGTCAGCTGTTGGTCAAAGTCATTCGTTTTCTCTAATGATTTTTTTATATTGTACATAATAAATCAGAATCCGTTTGTTTAATTCTATTTTATCTGTAGCTCCAGCACGAATATGTCTTTTTGGGGATCATCAAGATTATTTACAACTTCCTGTGATAGCTTGTGCAATTGATCGTAAGATTCAGATTGAGGCTAGTATCAATGACAGGGGTTGTTTTTTGATTCATAAAACCAACATGAACGAGTCGGTAACTCTCCCGCTTCTAATTGATAAAAGAAAAATCACAAAAACAGATTATTTAGAAACAGCATTGAGAGTTCTCAGTCGTTACGGTTGTATCCCTACTAGAGGATATGATGTTGAAATCGAGGGTAATATCCCGATAAATGCGGGCTTGTCTAGCTCCTCAGCATTGACAATTGCTTGGATTCAGTTTTTGATTGAAGCTTATGGAATAGATAAAAAAGTAACCCCCGATTTAATAGCACAATTGGCTTACGAAACAGAGGTTTTGGAACACAAAACTTCTGGGGGTAAAATGGATCAGTTTACTATTGCATTGGGAAACATGATTTATTTAAATACATTCAACAATGCTCACACGATTTTTTTCAATCCGATTGGTCAAATGGTAATAGGAGTTTCGGGAATAGCAAAAGACACTTTGGGTTCTCTTAGTTTTTTAAAAGAGAATGCTCTCAAAGCAATTGATCAAGTCAAACAAAAGCTGCTTTCATTTGAAATTTCAACTGCATCAATTTCTGATTTGGAACATTATTTAACTTTTGTTACCCCCGAATTAGCACCTTTTTTTACTGCAGCAATAACCAATCACCACCTTACAAAGCTGGCAAAGTTGGAGTTAGAAAAAGCAAAGCCTAATCTTGTTGTTTTAGGGAAGTTGATGAACCTGCATCACCAGCAACTCAAAAACAACCTAAAAATCACTACTCCAAAAATAGATAATATGATCAGTGCAGTTCTTGATGCTGGAGCATATGGAGCTAAAATTGTGGGTTCGGGAGGTGGAGGATGTATTGTTGCTTTGACAGATCAAAACAACACAAATGCTCTTGTTGAGTCTTTCAAAAATGCGGGTGCAGTTGATGCTTTTGTGGTTGTTCAATCGAGTGGAAGTGAAACCAAAAAGATTTTTTAGATGAATACTTCTTTACTAATTATGGCAGCTGGTATGTCTTCTCGTATGAAAGCTTCTTCATCGGATCAAATTGAGGACAAAAAAATAACTCAAGCAAATACCCGATCAAAAGGACTCATCGAAATCGGGAAGGATTCAAAACCGTTGCTTTATTATTTGTTGTTCAATGCACAGCAAGCAGGTTACAAAACGATTTATCTTATCACAGGAAAAGACTCTTCTCCTTTTCGATTGATTGTGAAAAGCTTTTCTAACTTGGACCATCTTCAAATAAAATACGTTACTCAGCATATTCCTTCAACAAGGACAAAACCCTGGGGTACAGCAGATGCTGTTTACCAAGCTTTGGAACAGTTTCCTAAACTAAAAAAGGAGTATTTTTCTGTCTGCAACAGTGATAATTTTTATTCTATTAATGCATTTCAAAAGATAAAAGAAATTGAAGTAGGAGGGGCTATGATTGCATATGATTTGAGTTTTTTAAAATTCAATAAAAAGAAGATGGCGGGTTTTGCTCTCCTTGTTTTTGATTCAAATTTTAGACTCCAAAAAATTATTGAAAAACCAAACCCTGACGATTTTAAAAAGTATTCAGATTCAGAAGGATGTTTGTATGTGAGTATGAATCTTTTTAGTTTTTATGGAGCTCAATTTTATTCTTTTTTGAAAGATTGTCCAGTAAATACAATTCGCAATGAAAAAGAACTTCCATCTGCAATTTTAAATATGGTTCATGCCAATCCTGGATCGGTTGTTGGAATACCACTGCAAGAACATGTTCCCGATTTGACTGTTAAAGAAGACATACAACATTTTGAAGACCATTTGAATGATCTTGATTTTTTAATTTAGATAATTATTTTTTTCATACATTGAAACTTTAATTAATAACTATGACACTTTCAACTTTAGACTGGGGAATCATTATTTTATTTTTTGTGCTCACACTTGTCATTGGACTTGTTGTGTCAAAAAAAGCGGGTACGAGTAGTACGGAATTTTTCTTATCAGGTAGAAACATGCCTTGGTGGCTTTTGGGGATTTCAATGGTAGCGACAACATTCTCTGCGGATACTCCAAATTTAGTAACCGATATTGTAAGGAAAAATGGAGTTTCTGGAAACTGGGTTTGGTGGGCTTTTTTACTCACGGGGATGTTAACGGTTTTTGTTTATGCAAAATTGTGGCGAAAATCTGGAGTTGTAACTGATTTGGAATTTTATGAATTGAGATACAGCGGAAAAGGAGCTGCATTTTTAAGAGGGTTCAGAGCTTTGTATTTGGGAGTCTTCTTTAATATTATGATTATGGCTTCGGTTTGTTTAGCAGCAATAAAAATAGGGAGTGTTCTTCTCGGATTTACTGCTGTAGAGACCTTGGTAATTGCTTCTACAATTACTGTATTGTACAGTTCTTTAGGTGGATTAAAAGGAGTTGTGATTACCGACTTTTTTCAATTTATTTTAGCCATGGGGGCTACCTTTTGGGCTACGTATTACATAATAGATCTTCCCCAAATAGGAAGTTTGGAAAACCTTTTGACACATCCCAATGTTATTCCAAAATTAGATTTTATTCCCAACTTCGATCAGCGTGAGGTCTTCATAACGTTATTCATTCTTCCTATTGCGATTCAATGGTGGAGTGTTTGGTATCCTGGTGCAGAACCAGGTGGTGGGGGTTACATCGCTCAGAGAATGTTGTCGGCTAAGGATGAAAAAAATGCAGTTTGGGCAACTTTACTGTTCAATTTTGCTCATTACGCTTTGCGTCCATGGCCATGGATTATCATCGCTCTTGCCAGTTTGATTGTTTTTCCTAATATTGAAGCGATTCAACTTGCTTTTCCCGATATTGACCCTGGGATTGTAAAAGATGATTTGGCCTATCCTGCTATGATGACTTTTTTGCCTGCGGGTCTAATAGGTCTTATTGTTGCTTCATTGATTGCTGCCTTTATGTCAACAATTTCTTCTCATCTAAATTGGGGATCATCGTATGTGGTTTATGATTTTTACAAACGTTTTGTAAAGCCAGAGGCTTCAGAAAAAGAATTGGTAAGTGTTGGTCGATGGAGTACCTTAATTTTGATGATTGCTTCTGCACTTTTTGCGTTGCTTCTGAGTAATGCTTTAGAGGCTTTTCAAATCTTGTTACAAATTGGAGCAGGAACTGGTTTGTTGTTCATTATGCGTTGGTTTTGGTATCGAATCAATGCTTACAGTGAAATAACAGCAATGACTGTTTCTTTTATTCTTGCGCTCTATTTTAAACTCATACACGTCAAATTAGGTTTTGATCCAATTGCTAACGACATTCAGTTGGTTTTAGGGGTTGCATTAACCACCTTAGCATGGGTTTCAATAACCTTGTTAACTTCTCCTTCAGACAAAACTACCTTGAATAATTTTTACAAAATCACTCAACCTGGTGGTCGTGGTTGGAGTAAAGTTGTTTCTGATGCTAAAGGGGATGGAATTGATTTGATTACGGATAAGAAAGCCTGGAATGTGCCTACGGGTATTCTATGTATGTTGGTTGGATCGATAGGAATTTACGGAGCTTTGTTTAGCACGGGTTATTTTATTTATGGTGAAATCAAGCAGGGCTTTATTTTACTTTTGGTAACCGTATTTGCTTTTCTGGCACTTCGTAATTTGATGAAAAAGTTGTTGTCTTCTGATTAGTATTACCTACTGATAAACTCGAACGTAATCAATTATGAATTCTTGAGGAAAAATCTTGTCATCAACTTCTGGTCCACCAAAATCACCTCCTATGGCTAAATTCAACAGTAGATAAAAGGGTTGATCAAAGGGCCATTCCTCTGTGCTTTTATCTTTGGGAATAAAGGTGTAGACACTTTTTCCGTCAACAAAAAACTCAATTTGATCTTGGGTCCAATCTGCTGCATAGATATGAAACCCTTCTTCAATATTTGAGAATTTGGTTGTTTTGGTATTGATGGTATTTCCATGACTAGCTTGGGTGTGCAAGGAGGTAAAAATTTCTTCAGGATTTTTACCGACGTATTCCAAAACATCTATTTCGCCACAGAGTGGCCAACCCACTTCCGATATGGAATTTCCTAACATCCAAAATGCTGGCCAAACTCCTTGTCCAGTAGGGAGCTTTGCACGTACTTCAAAACGGCCGTATTGGTATTCTACTTTCCCTTTTGTAGTAATTCTTGTTGAAGTGTAAACCTGATCTTTTAAGCGTGCTTGAATCACGAGATTACCGTTTCTTATCAAATGATTACTGTCTGTGTAAATTTGGCATTCATTGTTTCCCCAACCACATAATTCGGGGCATCCATCCCCAGTTTTGTAACTCCAGTAATTGAGATCTAATGTTGGTTGCTCAAATTCATCAGACCAGACCAGTTTTCGTTTACTTTTTTGCGCTTGAACAGTGGTAAAGAAAATTAATAACAGAAAAAAAAGCGCTTTTTGGAGCATTGAAATTACTTAAGGATAAACTCAGCTTTTCTAGTTGTGTTTGAGTCACTACCAATAAAGACATTGAACTTTCCGGCTTCAGCTTCCCAAATATTTTGTGCACTGTAAAATTCTAGCATTTTTTTGGTGATGGTAAAACGGATCTTTTTGGATTCACCTGCTTTGAGGTTTACCAATTCAAATTCTTTCAATTCTCTTACGGGTCGAACAGCACTTGCAAATGGATCTTGAAGATACAATTGAACAACTTCTTTACCTTCAACTTTTCCTGTGTTGGTTAGTACAATTGATGCTTCAATTGAACTTCCTTCGTAAATTTCAGAGGTACTTAACTCAATATCGGAGTAGTTGAATTTGGTGTAACTAAGACCATACCCAAACGGATAAAGAGGGGTGTTTTCTTCATCAATGTAATGTGACCAGAAAACGCTTCCTTGATCTTCACCGTCAGCTCCTGGTCTACCCGTACTTTTGTGATTGTAGTACAAGGGCATTTGACCTACATTTCTGGGAAAACTCATAGGCAGCTTTCCACTGGGGTTGTATTCTCCATAAAGTACCTGTGCAATTGCGTTTCCACTTTGGGTTCCTAAATGCCATGCCTCTACTATGCTTGGGAGGTTTTGCTCTGCCCAATTCAAAATCAAAGGTCTTCCGTTCATCAGTACCAATACTATGTTTTGATTTACAGCAAAAACTTCTTCCAGTAATTCTTGTTGAAGTCCAGGAAGATCGAGGTTAGCTCTACTTCGTGCTTCTCCTGACTGAAACCCGTATTCTCCTAGAACCATAACTACGACATCAGCTTCAGCAGCAGCTTTTTTTGCAGCTTCAAATCCAGTTCTATCCGTTTCATTAATGATTACCTCTTCGTGAAATCCAGAGGGAATTTTGTTGACAAGTCTTACTCCTTGCTCATGGGTTATTTTGTTGCCTTTAAAAGCTTGCAATCCTTCCAATACAGATACAGCAGTGTTGTTTTCTGCAGCGATTCTCCAGTTACCCAGTGGGCTATTTTTATCTGCAGCTAAAGGTCCTATTAAAGCAATTTTTTGACCCTCTTTTTTAAGGGGTAATGTTTGCTTTTCGTTTTTGAGTAAAACGATCGACTTTTTTGCCATATCTAATACTCCATCGAGTATTTCTTGGGATCCAGTAATTTCTTCTTCTCTCTTTTCGTCAAGGTATCTGTAGGGGTCATCAAATAATCCCAATTCAAATTTTACTCGAAGGATTCTACGTACAGCGTCATCAATTTGATCTTGAGTTACCTTTCCTTCTGCAAGAAGATTTTCAGTCTCATTAAAGTAGATGTAGGATTCCATGTCCATATCTGACCCACCATTAAGAGCCAATTCACCTGCGTGTTTTCTGTCTCTGGCATATCCGTGATCCATCATTTCTCTGAGAGATCCCCAATCAGAAACTACAAAACCGTCAAAGTTCCAATCGCCTTTAAGGATCTTTCTTTGTAAATAAGCATCTGCGGTAGCAGGAATACCATTGAGGTCGTTGAATGAGTTCATAAAGGTTCTTATACCTGCATCTACGACAGCTTTGAAAGGAGGGAGGATGATGTTGTGAAGGGTGTTAATTCCAACATCAACTGTGTTGTAATCTCTTCCTGCTTCTGCAAACCCATAACCAGCGAAGTGTTTAGCACATGCGGCTACTGTATGTGGGGAATCTAAATCGGTTCCTTGAAAACCTTGAACCCGAGCAACAGCAATTTGACTTCCCAAAAAGGGATCTTCTCCTGCTCCTTCCATAACTCTTCCCCAGCGAGCATCTCTTGTGATATCGACCATTGGAGCAAAGGTCCAATTAATCCCTGCGGCAGAAGCTTCTTTTGCTCCCAGAGCAGCTGAGTGTTTGATCGCTTTTAAATCCCAACTAGCAGACTCTGCAAGTGGAATTGGGCTGATTGTTTTGTATCCGTGGATCAAATCGAAACCTACGATTAGGGGTATCCCTAATCTTGATTTTTCAACGGCTATTTTTTGTACTTCGCGTACTTCTTTGACCCCTCGAACATTAAGCATTGAACCGACATATCCTTGTGCTAAGTGATCGTATTTTGCTTTTGCATCGCCACCTTCAGGAACGGGACCAGTTACGTTCCAAAAACCATTGTATTGATTCATTTGACCTATCTTTTCCTTTAAGGTCATTTTTTTTAATAGGTTTTCTACCTTGGCTTCAATTGCAGCATTTGATGTTTGTTGTCCAGTTGAAATTTGACCTACAAAAATTAATATGAGGATAAATAATTTTTTTAGCATAATATTTTAATTAAAATCGTATTTATTGATATACTCGAATGTAATCTACTTCTAGGGCAGAGGAAGTGAAGTTTGGATCAATATTATTTCCAGTAAATGTTCCACCCATTGCAACATTTAGAATTATAAAAAAGTATTTGTCGAATGGTGTATTAGGGTCATAAGACACACTGTGATGCATGACTTCATCTACAAAAAATTGAATTGAAGAATTGGTCCAAATCATTTCGTAAATATGAAATTTAGAAGATTCATTTTCGATGACTTGTTCCCCTCTTCGGTAATAATTATTTCCATCAGCATTTGCTCTGTGAACTGTAGAAGAAACCAAACCGGGTTCCCCATCGCCGTGCTCCATAAGATCAATTTCACCACAAGTGGGCCAACCTACAGTATCAATATTGGCTCCTAAAAACCACAGAGCAGGCCAAGTGCCTTGTCCCTCTGGGAGTTTTGCTTTAATTTCTACTTTTCCATATCGAAACTCAAAAAGACGTTGTGTTGTCATTCGGGCTGAGGTGTATTCTTTGGAAATGTAATTTTCTTTTCTTGCGATGATCTTGAGTACACCATCTTCTACAATAGAATTTTCTCTTCTATCAGTATAATATTGAACCTCTTCGTTCCACCAACTTCCGTTGTTTGGCGGAATAGTTTCGTGATTCCAATTTTTCACACAAGGAGCTCCGTCTTCATTAAATTCTTCTGCCCATACAAGGGTGGTTCTATCTCCGTTGGGACTAGCATTTTCAATTCTTCCTCCTTTACAACCTTCAACTGGGGCAATTACTTGAGGTTCAACTATCGGAATAGGCGAGGGATCATCTCCACCACTAGAACATGAAAAGCTTATTATTGATAAAAAGAGTACTAATTTCTTTCTCATCATATTTTTTTTCACTTTGCAAATGTAATGATAAAGTCAGATTTTTTTTAACCTGTAAATTTTTTTATGTGCAGTTTCGATTTTCTAAACAAATTTATTCATGAATCATCTCTTTTATAACATCTCTAGCAGTCATTAATTTTATTTTATGTACTGAATCAATAACATCGTTGTTTTCAATTCTTTTGTTGAGAACATCAATAAGTTCTGCAAGGGTATTTTCTTTGTTCATTTTTTTTGTTTAAAATTTCATCGGAACTTCGATCAGTAGGATTTTCGATTTTTTTTCTGTTTTAATTTGTATGGATTCGGTTTCCCATACACCCAATGCATCTCTTTTTTGAAGATTTTGAGAATCAACAAAAGCACCACCTTCGATTACAAAAACATAAACTCCATTACTCTTATCTTTCAATTGATAAATATGCTCTATGTCATCTGTAAATTCGCCCATATGCATCCACGCATTTTGATGTATCCAGACACCTTGATCATCTGCATAAGGAGATAGTATCTGATAAAATTTATTTTCTTTTTTTAAATTTCTAATAGATAATTGATCGTATCTTGGATTTACACCTTTTTTTTCTGGAAAAACCCATAATTGTAGCAAGTTGATGGGGCGATCTGTATTCTTGTTGTATTCACTGTGTTGAATACCTGTTCCAGCACTCAAAACCTGAATATCTCCTTCTTTGATTACTTCAGAATAACCCATACTGTCTTTGTGTTCAAGATCTCCTTTTAACGGGATTGTAATGATCTCCATGTCATTATGTGGATGTGAACCAAAACCCATACCTGCTGCAATGGTATCATCGTTGAGCACTCGCAATGCTCCAAAATTCATTTTATTAGGGTCATAAAAATTAGCAAAACTAAACGAATGATTCACTTTTAGCCAACCATGATTTTGATTTCCCCGACTATCTGCTGGATGATGAACAGTTTTCATATTTTTTGATTTATCTTCACAACATTTGTAGGTACAAATATAAGATTCAATTCAAAATAAATCATGTTTAATTTTCAGATTTTTCAGCTTGTTCCTTTTTTAATTTAATCGCTTGTTGGAGTAATTCATTTTTTTGATCAATAACTTCTTTGAGCTTTCGGACATAGGCTTCATCTTTTTTTTTCTGCTCGATTTTCACGTTAGCTTCAGCAGACATTGTTTTGTAATCACGGTAACTTTTTATTATCAACCCCAAAACTATGGTGGTTGCTACAAGAATGACTAACCATTCTTCACTATCACTTAGGTACATTTTTTATTTTTTAAATAAACCGAATTCTTACAATTTTAATCTGTTTTTTTTCTAATCCCCCAATAAATGGAAGAACTACAAAGAACACTACCCACGATTAAATAAGGGATGTCCACAAAACTCAACATAAAATGCACATAAGCAACTTCTGCTAAACAGACTATACCGAGAACAAATAAGATAATTCTTAGGAATTTCACTTCTAATTTTGTTTTATTTTCAAGTTACAAAAATCTCTTCCAATTTTTTTTTTATTTTTAAAATAAAAACTATGTTTCTTTCACTTTATTCTTTGTTTTTATGCCTATTCTTTCAAACTTCTAATTTCGAGGGTAAATGGGTAAGTGTTGACGATGAAACAGGGATCGAAAAGTCCATCATTTCTCTTTATGTTCAAAACGATAAATTGTATGGAAAAATTGAAAAACTTTTGCAGGATGGAGACAAAGGTAAGGTTTGTACAAATTGTAAAGGATCAGAAAAAAATCAACCCATTGAGGGTTTACTTATTTTAAAAGGTTTGACTAAAGATGGAGACAGTTGGACTGATGGAACCATTTTGGATCCCGCCAATGGTAAAGAATATGACTGTACGTTAACTTTAAACGGTCCATCAAAATTAAAGGTTCGTGGTTTTATTGGTTTTTCTTTCCTGGGGAGAACTCAAGTATGGAAACGCTTAGAATAACACTAAATAATCCTTTTAAAAAGTATATTTTAATATTATGTTTATTAAAAAACCCTCAAGTATGCTGTTTGAGGGTTTTACACTTATCGGCAAGTTATAAGTTGGTAGTTTATATTGATTACTCAGGTTTAACTAATAGTTTGAAGAGCGTATCTAGTCCAATACCATCAGAGGCTTGACTAACGAAAGGAGCACTTCCAACAGGTGTATTAGGAATCATTGTGTCTAAATCTTGAGCTCCAGCAGTAGCAGGATCAACATCAAATAAATTCACCTCAAATGTGTATGTTACATTACCAATTGATGCATCTGCTCTTGAAGCTATTGCTAAATCAACCATTGGCATTAGGGTGAGTAAATCATCTGATTTAATTTGAGCTTCAACAAACGCAGTAGTTGTAGAACCTGCAGTTGCTTCGACATAAGTGCCAGTGAGCTTGTTTCCAGATATACCCACTTCATAAGAACCCGCTAATGGAATTTTAGTTATTGAACTTAGATTTAGAGAGGTAAGTGAAGGATTATCCTCAACTGTGATATCGCCCACATATTTAAGAGCAGTTGGCGCCAGCGATTTTAGTTTTGCATTGTCAACAATTTCAATTTCCGCAGCGCCACTTCCACTTAAGTGATCATGATTCATTGCGATTTCTTCTAATTCCGGGCAAGTATCTATTGTAATATATCTAATCTCACCAGCAGTAGTTAAACTTGTTAATAGAGGACTTTGTACGGCTACGGTATCGAAATCACCCCCTTTAACTTCAGCTGTTGTTAAGGCAGGTCCACCAATAATAACAACACTTGTAACGGTGGTAGAGAACGGTGCTTTACCTTGTGCTCCAGTTACATAGAAATTCTTCAATGTGGTGTAACCTCTTGTATCCATATATGAAACAACTCCTTGTTTAAAAAGTTCAAGTGTTGTTACAGCAGGTAAGTTAATATTTGTATGGCTTCCTGTCTTGAAGTGAGCAGTTGTAGCAGCAGTATAAGTTACATTACTACTTACAACTAATTTTTGAGTGTCTACTGTTAATGCATTTGGAATAACAATAGTTCCTGATACATTCCCAGTTAAACCTGAAAGGTCAAGTACTTTTGCACCAAGCGATGCATCACCACCAAATTGAGTAATTTTTGGGAAATGAGCTTGTCCTATAGCACCTACAGTAGTTGATCCAACAGAAGTTAAACTACTACCAAAGTATATAGTTGAAGAAGAAGCACTTGATACAGATAATGTACCTGAGATAGAAGCAACACCATGATTGATCGTAGCTGTTTCAGGAGCGTTGATAACAACGTTTCCAGTATGCGCCCCACTACCAATTGTAATATCTGTAGCTTTTGTAGCATTTAAGTTGCTTATAACAGATTTACCAGTATTAATAGTTGTAGCTTTCTTTAACCATAATTCACCAGTTGCAGAACCTACAGTAGACATCGAAGTGATGTTAGCAGTCGTTGGGAAATCAACAGAGGTAACGTCATTACCAATAGCAAATATTCCAGCAGAAGCTAATAGTGGGTAAGAAATCGCACCACTGTGAGTTTCAGTAACATTCCCAGAAATTGTAGTTAATTTAGGATGTCCATATGAAGAACCACTCACTTCTACAGTCTTGTCTACAAATGCCAACTCGTTGAAGTTGATTGTCGAAGAAGCACTGTGAGTAAGAACAAGTCCTTCACCATCTTCAACTCCTAGGATAGTAGCAATTTTGTTTGTGATTGCATTGATTCTAGCTGTTAGTGAAGCATCTGCATTTGCAAAAGCAGAATCAACAGTTACACTTCCGTTAACGATCACGGTAGGATCGTCAGTTCCTGTACCTACAAGAGATTCAGCGTACTGAAGAGTAGCTTCGTTGCTAATTGTGATGCTTTGGTTGATTACAGCGTTAGCAGCAAGTAATTCTTTTAGATCTTCTTGTACTAAAGCAAGTGCTTCAGCAAGCGTTGTTAGATCTGTTTCGTCTGCTACACCTACAAGTGCTGCTTCGAGTGCATCTAGTTGAGTCTGAAGACTAGAAACGTCAATCGAAGACGCCAAACCAGTAACTGTGTCACTGAGATCGTCGATATCGTCAGACAAAGCTTTAAGTCCAGCAACATCGGTAGAGAGTTGAGTCACCAACGTAGTAAGTTCCTTGAACTGTGAGTCATAATCTTGACAACCTACTATCGTTAGTGCAGCCGCCAAAAGAGTTAATAAACCTTTTTTCATTTTGATAAAAATTAAAT
>PAOB01000042.1 GCA_002708445.1 Candidatus Arcticimaribacter sp. | reverse complement strand
CTTTGGAAGGAATCTGAAGGTAAAGCAATAGGGTTGACTTATTTTAAGGAACGTGGTTTTACCGACCAAACCATTAAGAAATTTGATCTCGGTTATTCTCCTCAAGAAAAAGACGCTTTTTCCAAAACTGCAATTAAAAACGGTTTCCAGTTGGAATACTTAGAAAAAACAGGTCTGACCATTGTAAACGAAAATTATCAGATTGATCGTTTTAGAGGCAGAGTAATGTTTCCCATCAAAAGTCTTTCGGGAAGAGTTGTAGGTTTTGGGGGTCGGATCTTGGGCGAAAATAAAAAAACAGCCAAATACCTCAATTCACCAGAAAGTGAAATCTATCACAAGAGTAAAGTGCTTTATGGAATCCATGAAGCAAAGCAAAGCATAGCTAAAGAAGATCTTTGTTATTTAGTAGAGGGTTACACCGATGTCATTCAAATGTTCCAGTCTGGAGTTACCAATGTAGTATCTTCTTCTGGAACCGCCCTTACGGAACCTCAAGTTCGATTAATTCAACGCTTAACTCAAAACATTGTTGTTCTTTTTGACGGGGACGCCGCTGGATTGCGTGCAGCACTTCGTGGGATTGATATCATTCTGACTCAAGGAATGAATGTCAAGGTATGTACTTTTCCCAAAGGAGAGGATCCCGACAGTTTTGCTAAAAAAACATCTCAGGAGGATATGCTATCCTTTCTCAAAGAAAACGCAAAGGATTTTATTCAATTTAAAGCTTCTTTGTTGTTAGATGAAGCAGCAGGAGATCCTGTAAAAAAAGCTGCTACTATCCGAGACATTGTCGAAAGTATTTCAAAAATCCCTGATCCTATTCAGCAGGAGGTTTACATTCAGAGTTGTGCATTGCAAATGGAGATTTCTGAGGATGTACTTTTTAGTGCTCTTGCTCAAGCAAAGACAAAAAAAAGCCAAACAAACAAAACAAAGCAAACTTCAAAAGAAGAGACTTTAAGGATTCTAAAGAGTGAAACTCCCAAGCTAACTTCAGTTGATCACACTTATGAGCTGGAGCTTCAAATCATTAAAATTTTGATGTTGTATGGAGACCGCGAAGAGGTTTTTAAAGAATCGGTCTTAAGTTTTTCCGAAGAAGAAGATATTTTAGAGGAGGTAAAAGAAGTGAAAGCAAAAGTGTTTGAAAAGATATTTTTAGATCTTCAACAGGATGAAGTTGAATTAGCAAACCCAGAGTTTAAGAATTTATTTTATCAGTTAATACAACATTTTCAAGTAGAAGGAAATTTAGCTTTGGACAAAATAGTTCCAACTTTAAGTGGTGAACTGAGTTCTCTAGTCAGTAATATTTTGATGGGAGAAGAGCAACATCATCTACATGATTGGGAGAAGAAAAATATTTTTGTTAAATCACGAGACAGTCAAGTATCCCAATTAGTTAACGAAACTATCTTGACCTTACGAAAGTTATTGATCGATAAAAAAATAGAGCAATTACAAAAGCAAGTCCAAAATACAAATGAGCACCATGCTGAAATTTTGGAGGATGTAATGAGTTATCACCAACTCAAAAAGCTGGTTTCTAGTAAGTTGAATAGAGTTATTTGAGCTTTTATTGATACTTTTTTACAAGTCTTCAGGAATTTCACACACTGGTATCGCTTGCATTTTGTGTTGGTTCTGGGTATTTAATTTTGTGTAAATACTCAAAACTTCTTTTTCTCTTTTTGAGTGAAGGTGACCGTTATCTTTTTGATTTTTCATTGCCCATTCCAATTCATCATAGGTAGCTCCTATTTGATCTTCATCGGTTCTATAATCTCCCCAAAGGCCATCAGTAGGCGCAGCATTTTGGATAACTTCGATAATACCGAGGGTTTTGGCAAGTAAAAAAACTTCAGACTTCATAAGATCGGCAATTGGACTGAGGTCAACTCCACCATCACCATATTTAGTGTAAAAACCTACCCCAAAGTCTTCTACTTTATTACCTGTTCCAGCTACGAGGTAGCGTTTCAGAGCAGCAAAATAATACAAAGTAGTCATTCGAAACCTGGCTCTAGTATTTGCCAAACTTAAAAATTGATTTTCATCTGATTCCACAGAGGGAACTATTTCTTTAAAGGATTCGAAAACCGTAGTCAAGGAAAGAGAATGGTGACTTACATTGGTAAATTTTTTTTCGAGCCATTCAATGTGTTCCTTTGCTCTTGAAACTTGATTAGACTCTTGATGAATAGGCATTTCTAAACACAAAACAGGCTTTCCTGTAAGTGCACAAAGTGTCGAGGTTAAAGCAGAATCAATTCCACCAGAAACACCAACTACAAAACCATTCATTCCAGAATTATCAGCATAACCTCTGAGCCAATTTACAATGTGGTCAATTACTTTTTCTGGTGATTTCATATGATTTAGCCGTTTTTTGGATGTAACTTTGTATAAAATTAGGAAACTTATTCTTCACAAAAAATTATTCACACCACATGAATCCATTTTCAAGATTATTTTTTTTAAAAGCGAGCTTTTGGTTGATTATTATTACGATTTTTTCATCTTGTTCTGAAGAAAATGTACTTGAAGCAGAGATTAATGCAATCCCTGTTGACATAACTATTGATCGATTTGATCTTAAATTTTACAATGCCGACCCTCAAGAATATTTGAATTTAAAAAAGAAATACCCTTATTTATTTCCAAAACAATTTCCAGATAGTATTTGGGTGAAAAGACAGCGGGATAGCATTCAGACTCTCTTACATACTGAGATCAAAGCAGTTTTTCCATCCTTAGATCCGATAAAAGAAAAGTTGACATCACTTTACAAGCACATCAAATATTATTTCCCTGAAACTCCAGACCCTCATGTAGTAACTGTTGTCAATAATGTAGATTATCAGAGTAAAACAGTTTTTACGGATACGCTATTGATTCTTTCATTGGACACCTATTTAGGTTCAAAAAATCCTCTTTATGAAGGTATTCCAAATTATATTGTACAAGACATGGACCTTCCATTTATGACATCACACATTGTGGATGAGTTGGGTACTACAGTAGTAAAAAATCCTTCAAACAGAACATTATTGGAACAGATGGTTTACTATGGAAAGAAATTGTATCTCAAGGATATTCTGCTCCCCAAAGCCCCAGATTCCATAAAGATCAGTTATTCTGAAGCTCAACTGGATTGGGTTCAGGCCAACGAACGATACATGTGGCAATATTTTATTGAAAATGAATTGCTTTACAAATCACAATCTTCTTTGAGTCTTCGATTTATTGACCCTGCTCCTTTTTCAAAATTTTATTTAGAAATAGATAATGAAACACCAGGTAAAGTAGGGCAATGGATTGGATGGCAAATTGTTCGTTCTTACACAAAAAAAAACCCAAATACTTCCCTCTATCAACTTATGCAAATTTCAGGAATGGATCTCTTTAATAAATCAAACTACAAACCCTCAAAATAAAAGAAATGGGAAAGAACACTAATATTTCAATAGAAGTAGCATTAGATGAAAATAAAATTCCAGAAAAAATTGTTTGGTCAGCTCCAGACGGAGGAGTAAATGAAGAAGAGGCTCAAGCATTATTGATGTCTTTGTGGGATGGTAAAAATCAAGAAACACTTCGAATGGATCTGTGGGTCAAAGAAATGCCAATTGATCAAATGAATGTATTTTTCCATCAATCATTAGTCACAATGAGTCAGACTTTTTTACGTGCAACTCAAGATGAAAAAATGGCAGCAACCATGAATGATTTTTGTGATTATTTCGCAGAAAAATTAAATATTGATAGAAAGTAAATTATCCTTGATTGGCAAACTCATTGTTCAGTGAGCCAATGTAATTTAGAAGTTCTTCTCCCCCGGTTTTATGTAAAGAAGATGTAATGAAATAAGGAGGAGCCTCTTCCCAAACATCATCCAGCATTTTCTGAACATAAGCTTTTGTTTTTCTTTTTAGTGCTAAGGGCTTTTCTTTATCGGCTTTTGTAAAAACAATAGCAAAAGGGATGTATTGGCTTCCTAGCCATTCCATGAATTCCAAATCAATGGGTTGGGGGTCATGCCGAATGTCGATCAAAACAAAAGCAGAAACTAACTGTTTTCTTTTTTCAAAGTAAGTCGTTATTAGTTTTTGAAAAGCTTTTTTTGAAGTCTTGGAAGTACGAGCATATCCATAACCGGGCAAATCCACTAAACACCAAGATTTGTTGATTTTGAAATGATTTATGAGTTGAGTTTTTCCCGGTCTCCCTGAGGTTTTAGCCAAGTTTTTACGCTCACAAAGGGTGTTTATTAAAGATGATTTACCAACATTTGATCTGCCGATAAAAGCGTATTCTGGGATGCGTTCGTTTGGGCATTTCGAGAGATCAGTATTGCTTATTACGAACTCAGACGAAGTGACTTTCATTGGAACTAAAAATTATGTTTGTTTAGCCAGTTGAATAGATTTTCGTTGAACTCATCTGGGTGTTCCATCATGGGTGCATGACCACAATTCTTGAGCCAATAAAGGTCAGAATTTGGTAATAGTTTATCAAACTCTTCTGCAACATTTGGAGGTGTAACTACATCATTCTCTCCCCATATTATGCCAGTGGGGGTTTGCATTTTTGGGAGATCTTTTGCCATATTATGACGAATCGCACTTTTGGCAATTGCCAGGGTTCGAATTAATTTATTGCGATCGTTTACTACATCAAAAACTTCATCTACAATTTCTTTAGTAGCAATCAAGGGGTCATAAAAAACCTCCTCTGCTTTAGTTTTAATGTATTCGTAATTTCCTCTTTTAGGATAACTCCCACCCATACTGTTTTCATACAATCCAGAGCTTCCAGTCAAAACAAGACCTTTGACGAGTTCAGGATGATTTCTAGCAAAAACAAGCCCAATATGACCACCAAGAGAATTTCCTAAAAGTATGGCGTTTTTAATCCCTTTTACAGTTAAAAAATTTTTTAGAAAGTCCGAAAAGGTTTCAACATTGGTTTTGATTAAAGGTAATTCGTAGATGGGTAGTTCTGGTATGATCACTTTGTATCCTTTTTTTGGAAAAAAATCAACAACTCCATTGAAATTGCTTAAACCCCCCATCAAGCCATGTAAAATAACTATGGGTTGTCCATCTCCAATTTCTAGATATTTGAAGTCACTTTCTGTTTTAAATTTTTTTTCCATACTAAACCTAAATCCCCATGCACTTGAGCCGACAAATATAGTCAATATTCTACGATTCAGTCTTTTTTTTTGACCCATGTGCGCTAAAGTCTTTGTCAAGTTGACTTTGACAAACTTATTAACAAAGTGGTAATTTGTGGAAAAATGTGGTAAATATATTTTATATTTGATAAATTAATTTGCAAACAATTAAGATGCAGCACTTTATTGGGACATATGAATGTAAGGCAGATACTAAAGGACGTATCATGCTCCCAGTTGCATTGAAAAAACAATTGGCCGTTAATTTATCTGATCAATTTGTATTAAAACGCGCTGTATTTAATGCTTGCTTGGAGTTGTATCCTATTAAAGAATGGGATGCATTGATGCAGAAAGTAAATCAGCTCAATCGTTTTAATAAAAAAAACAATGATTTCATAAGAAGATTTACTGCAGGTGTTCGATTGATCGAGGTTGATTCTACGGGGAGGTTGTTGATTCCAAAGGATCTTATTGTTCATGCAGGCATTTCAAAAGAAACTGTAATTTCTTCGGCTGTAAATATTCTAGAAATCTGGGATAAGGAGCGCTACGAGGAAGCCATTAGTGAAGCAACAATAGATTTCGGCGAGTTAGCTGAAGATGTAATGGGAGACAAAGATGGAGATCAATTATCATAATCCAGTTTTACTGAATCGCAGTGTAAGTGATCTTATTTCACAAAAAGATGGTGTTTATGTTGATGTTACTTTTGGAGGCGGAGGTCATTCAAAAAAAATATTGAAATCACTTGATTCAAAAGGAAGGTTGTATGCTTTTGATCAAGATCAAGATGCGCAAAAAAACACACTTTCAGATCCTAGGTTTGAGTTAATCAAAGCAAATTTCAAAGACCTGAAGCGTTATTTGAAGTTTCATGGAGTAGGTGCAGTTGACGGTATTTTAGCTGATTTTGGAGTTTCATCTCATCAATTTGATGATGAAAAAAGAGGATTTTCGATTCGGTTTGAAGGTCGATTGGATATGCGTATGGATCAAACTTCACTGCTTTCAGCTTATGAAGTTGTAAATACTTATTCGGAACAACAATTAATTTCTATTCTAAAGCTTTATGGTGAGGTAAAAGGTGCTCACAAAATTGTTGATGCAATTTTGGATTGGAGAGAAGAACGTGAGGTTGAAACCACAACTGACCTTATTGAAATAATTAAGCCTTTAATTCCAGAGCGTTTTCTCAATAAAACCCTAGCTCAAGTTTTTCAGGCTATCCGTATTGAAGTAAATCAAGAGCTCGAAGCAATCAAGTTGTTTCTTCAGCAAGCTGTAGAAATACTAAAGCCAGGTGGTAGATTGGTTTGTATTTCCTATCACTCTCTAGAAGACCGTTTGGTTAAGCGTTTTGTGAGAGAGGGTGTTTTTGAGGGGTTTGCTGAACAAGATTTTTTTGGAAATCGATTTGTTCCCATGAAAAAAATTGGAGGATTGGTTACCCCAGATGAAGAGGAGATCAAAACAAACAGTAGAGCAAGAAGTGCAAAACTAAGAACAGCAGAAAAAAAATGAAACAACTATTGTCGCTTTTGAATATCGACTTTTTGACAAAGGATGATGCCCTGAAAAATTGGCGTATGATTTTGTTTCTCTCTTTGTTGGCTCTAATTATCATTTCAAGTGGGCATTTGGCGGATAAAAAAATATTTGAAATAGCTCAACTAAACAATGAATTGAAAGAAATGAAAAGTGAGTTTGTTGAGAAGCGAGCTTATTTGATGGAATTGAAAATGGAGTCTCGTGTAATAGAGTCATTGCGAGAAATAGGAATCAAGCCCGCTAAAACACCTCCAGTAAAATTAACAGTAGAATTGAATAAAGAATGAGTTCAGAGATAAAAAAAATAAACAATCGTTTTTACCTAGTGGTACTTGGCTTGTTTGTCTTTGCTCTAGCTTTAGTTTACAAATTATTTGTCATCCAATTTACAGAAGGGGACTATTACCGAGATTTAGCACAAAAACGCACAGTCAAAAATTTTGTACTTCAACCCAGTAGAGGTAATATTTACGCTGATGATCAAAGTTTGCTTGCTACAACAGTCCCGAAATATGAAATTCGTTGGGACGCCAAAGTTCCTTCGGATAAACTTTTCGAAAAACACCTTGACAGCTTGGCCATTGCTTTGGGTAATTTGTTTGACAAATCAAGCTCTTTTTATCTTCAAAAATTTAAAAAGGCTAGGCTTCAGAAAAATAGATATTTATTAATAGGTAAAAATTTAAACTATTCAACCTACAAAAAAATTAAAAGTTTCCCCTTGTTTAATAAATCTTCTCTGCAAGGAGGACTGATTGTAGAATCCCGCTTGGCAAGAGAAAATCCAATTGGGAAAATTGCAGAGCGAACTGTTGGGTACGAACAGAAGGATCCTAGTGGTAATTATCTAAGAGTGGGATTGGAGGGTGCTTTTGGACAATATTTGAAAGGAGAGAATGGAAGGCGTTTAAAACAAAAAATTGCTAATGGACAATGGAAACCAATTAACGACAACAATGAAAAAGAACCAACTGAGGGATTTGATGTTCATACAACGCTAAACATCAATATGCAGGACATTGCACATCATGCTCTCTTGGGTCAACTCGAAAAATATGAAGCTGATCATGGAAGTGTTGTTGTCATGGAAACCAAAACTGGGAATATCAAAGCCATATCTAATTTAGGTAGAACATCTAAGGGCAAATATTATGAAAAGTTAAACTATGCCATCGGTGAAGCTCACGAGCCTGGTTCCACCTTTAAGCTTATGGCTATGATTGCTGCATTAGAAGATGGTGTGATTGATCAAAATGATTTGATTGATACCACAGGAGGTGAGCTTACTTTTTACAAAAAATACAAAGTTAGAGATTCAAAAAAAGGAGGCTATGGTATGCTAACCGCATCAAAAGCCTTTGAGGTTTCATCCAATACAGGAATTGTAAAAATCATTTATGAAAATTACAAAAAGCATCCATCTAAATTTGTGGATCGGCTTTACAATATGGGTCTAAATAAACCCTTAGGTTTACCCTTTAAGGGCGAAGCATTACCCAAAATCCCATACCCTAGAGACTCTGACTGGGACGGGTTGGATTTGCCCTGGATGGCATTTGGTTATGGTGTTTTGATGACCCCGCTTCAAACTTTAACTTTTTACAATGCAATAGCAAACGACGGTGAAATGGTCAAGCCAAAGTTCATTGATCGAATCAGTAGTTTTGGAGAGTTCCCAGTAAAGGTTTTTGAAAAAGAGGTTATTAATTCTTCAATATGTTCTCAACAAACTTTAGAGAAAGTAAAGAAGATGATGTTCAATGTGGTGGACAAAAAGTGGGGGACAGCTCATAAAATAAAAGACAAGAAATTTTCTATTGCTGGTAAAACAGGTACTTGTCAAGTAGATTACACCAAAGAAGAAACGCAGTATGTGGCAAGTTTTGTTGGGTACTTCCCAGCAGATGCACCAAAGTACTCGTGCATTGTTGTTATTCACCGCCCTAATAAAGCTCTAGGCTATTATGGTGCAGAAGTTGCTGCGCCTGTTTTCAAAGAGATAGCACTCAAAATATTCAATGCAACTCCGGTTGAAGTTGTTGTTCCTGATTTGAATTTAGCGAATCAAGAAATTTCTCAAAGCAAAATAGAACAAATATTGGGTGATAAAATCATTCCCAATGTCAAAGGTATGCCAGGTATGGATGCTCTGATGGTTTTGGAGCGTTTGGGTCTCAAGGTAAAATTAAAAGGCAAAGGAAAAGTTTTTAAACAATCACTAAAGCATGGATCTAAGGTGAAAAGTAATCAACAAATCTTATTGGAACTTTCATGAAAAAGTTAAAGAACATATTATTTGGAGTTGCCATTGAGCAAACCTATGGCTCTTTGGACAAACAGATTAGTACTGTTGTTTATGATTCTAGGAAAGTCGAAAAAGACAGTGTTTTTGTTGCTGTAAAAGGAGACTTAGTAGATGGTCATAAATACATTGATAAGGCAATTGAAAAGGGGGCTCAAGTAATAATTGTTGAAGATGAAATTGATCATGATTTTTCAAAAACTACATTAATAAGGGTTCAAGATACTCGAATTGCATTGGCAGTTTTAGCAGATAATTATTACGAAAATCCCTCTCGTAATCTTGAACTTATTGGAATAACCGGAACCAATGGTAAAACTACCATTGCCAGTTTATGTTTTGAGTTATTTACTCACATGGGCTATGCGCCCGGATTACTTTCAACAGTTGCTATTAAATATGGGGGTAATGTAATTCAGGCAACACACACGACTCCTGATCCTATGGAAATTAACAAGCACTTAAGCGTAATGGTTGCCCTTGGGATAAGTCATTGTTTTATGGAAGTTTCCTCACATGGGATTCACCAAAAACGAATTCATGGATTGAATTTTAAAGGAGGAGTATTTACCAACCTTACAAGAGATCACTTAGACTATCACGGAACTTTTGCAGATTATCGAGATACTAAAAAAATATTTTTTGATATGCTGCCAAAATCAGCATTTGCATTGGTCAATGGAGATGATAAAAACGCGGGATTTATGCTCCAAAATACACGAGCAAAGAAAAAATCATTTGGACTTGAAAATTATGCAGATTATCGCGCTCAAATTTTAGAACATCAATTTACAGGGATGCAAATAAAGTTTGACAATCAAGAGTTATGGACCCCAATGATTGGGAATTTTAATGCATCTAATCTTTTGGCTATTTATGCAATTGCTTTACTTCTAGATCAAAAGCCTCTTGAGGTATTGGCCGAGATCAGTAAACTCAAGAATGTGAGGGGTCGTTTCGAAACCTTACAGGGTCCCAAAGGTATTTTGGCAATAGTTGATTATGCTCATACTCCCGATGCCCTAAAAAATGTTTTGGAAACTATTAATTCTGTTCGAACTAAAAACGAAAATTTAATAACTGTTGTGGGATGTGGTGGAGAACGAGACCAAGGGAAAAGACCCAAGATGGCCACAATTGCTGCAAGTTTGAGCGATCGAGTTGTTTTTACTTCGGATAATCCAAGGTCAGAAGACCCCGATGCGATTATTGCAGATATGGAAGCTGGGGTTGCTCCTGAGGATTACAAAAAAACACTTAAAATTAGTGATCGAAAAGAAGCAATTAAAGCTGCTTGTATGCTCTTGACCAATAAAGACATTTTGCTCATTGTTGGAAAAGGTCATGAAACTTATCAGGAAATAAAAGGAGTCAAAACAGAATTTGACGATTATCTAGTGACAAAAGAAATACTATTGAAATTATCTTAATATGTTGTACTATTTATTTGAGTATTTAGAAAACCAGTATCAGTTACCAGGGGCAAGCCTATTTCAGTTTTTGTCATTCAGAGCAGCTCTCTCTGTTCTATTTGCGCTGATGTTTTCTACCCTTTTTGGAAAAATAATTATTGAATACCTAAAGACCAAGCAAATTGGTGAATCTGTCCGCGAACTTGGTTTGGAGGGACAAGCTCAAAAATCAGGGACTCCAACAATGGGAGGACTCATTATCATTATGAGTACTTTGATCCCTGTGCTCTTGATCGCTCAGCTCGATAACATTTACATCTTACTTTTAATTTTTACCACGGTTTGGATGGGTGCGATAGGTTTTTTAGACGATTACATTAAAGTTTTCCGAAAAGACAAAGAAGGTCTTAAGGGAGTTTTTAAGATTATTGGACAGGTCATTTTGGGAATCGTAGTGGGATCAACCTTGTACTTTCATTCCGAAGTAGTTGTCAGACTGGAACAATCAAGCCCTCAATTTGATCACGGGATTGAAGGTTTTTCAAAAGATGACAAATCTACCATTACAACAATTCCATTTTTAAAGAACAATGAATTTGATTATGCTCTGCTGATTGATTGGATTCCAAATGCAACACCTTATGCTTGGATTGTATTTATTCCTTTTGTTGTTTTCCTAGTTACTGCTTTTTCAAATGGAGCAAACTTAACAGACGGGATCGATGGACTGGCAGCAGGCAGTTCTGCAATCATGGTTTTTACATTAGGGATTTTTGCTTGGGTATCGGGAAATATTATTTTTTCAAATTACCTCAACGTAATGTACATTCCAAATGCTGGTGAGATAACCATTTTTGTAGCATCCTTTTTGGGAGCACTAATTGGGTTCTTGTGGTACAATACTTTTCCTGCTCAAGTCTTTATGGGAGATACTGGAAGTTTGACTATTGGAGCCATAATAGCGGTAATTGCTTTAATGGTTCGCAAAGAGCTGTTGTTGCCTCTTTTATGTGGAATTTTTGTAATTGAAAATTTGTCCGTTGTACTTCAGGTAGGGTATTTTAAATACACCCGCAAAAAAACGGGTGAGGGCAAGCGTATTTTTTTGATGGCTCCTTTGCATCATCATTATCAAAAGTTGGGATATCATGAAAGTAAAATTGTAGCTCGCTTTTGGATTATTGGAATTCTCCTTAGTGTGTTAACAATAGTAACACTCAAAATTCGATGATGGCAGAAAAACTGGTCATATTGGGAGGTGGAGAAAGCGGAATTGGGACTGCAATTTTGGCAGTAAAAGAAGGCTTTGATGTTTTTCTTTCTGATGCAGGAAGTATTTCTGATCAAATCAAAGCTGAATTGATAAAACTGGGGATTCATTTTGAGGAGGGAGGTCACGATCTGGAAAGAATACTTCAGGCGTCCTTGGTTATGAAAAGCCCAGGTATTCCAGATCATATTGATTTGATGCGGCAAGTTCGCTCTTCTGGAATTAAAGTAGTCTCAGAAATCGAATTTGCCAGTAGATTTACTTCTGCTACTCTAATTGGAATAACAGGAAGCAATGGAAAGACTACTACAACTTTATTGACCCATTATTTGTTAAAAGAGTCTGGGATTAATGCTGGTATTGCCGGAAATATTGGATACAGTTTTGCTCGTCAGGTAGCAGAAACTGATCGAGACGTTTATGTTTTAGAAATCAGCAGTTTTCAATTGGATGACATTCATAAATTCAAACCAGAAGTTGCTGTGATTACTAATATTACCCCCGATCATTTGGATCGATATGAAAACGATTTTTCAAAATATGTAGCCTCAAAATTACGTATCATAGAAAATCAAACATCAAATCAGTTTTTAGTATTTAATTCTGAGGACCCTGTTTTGCTTGAAGCATTAAATACTGTTAATACATCCGTTTCTAAAATTCCTTTTGGTTTTCAGAAACCTAGTAATCATGGTACTTACACCACTGATGATCACATAATAGTTCAACGAGATAAATCAAACACGATGATACAAACAAATCAATTTCAGCTTAAAGGGAGGCATAATTTGCTCAACGCAATGGCAGCCGTTTCTGTAGCTCAACTTCTTGAAGTTAGTAAAGATTCCATACGAGAAAGTCTAACGAGTTTTAGAGGATTACCTCATCGATTGGAGCATTTTCTTAAAATTCAAAACGTGAACTACATCAATGATTCTAAAGCTACTAATGTAAATGCTACCTATTATGCTTTGGATAGCGTGCGATCGCAAGTCGTATGGATTGCAGGAGGTGTAGATAAAGGGAATGACTACAGTGCACTTATGCCTTTGGTTCGTGAAAAAGTGAAGGCTATTGTTTGCTTAGGTGTCGATAATGCAAAGCTTCTAGAGGTTTTTAGTCCTGTTGTTGAAATTATTATCGAAACACAATCTGTTGATGAGGCTGTGAAAATCGCTCACAAAATTGCAAATAAAAAGGAGACTGTTTTGCTTTCTCCAGCCTGTGCAAGTTTTGATTTATTTAAAAATTATGAAGATCGAGGGAATCAATTTAAACAAGCAGTTAGAAATTTGTAATGAATAAAAAGTACAACCTATTTAGTGGTGATTTGGTATTGTGGGGAATTCTTGCTTTGTTGGCAATATTTTCATTTTTTCCAGTTTTTAGTGCAAGTTCAAACCTGGCTTATGTGGTCGGAAAAGGTACGCCTTGGGAATATCTTTTCAAGCACATGCTGATATTGATTTTTGGTTTTGGATTCATGATTGGAGTTCATAAAATTCCTTATCAGTATTTCAAAGGAATTTCAATTTTATTACTTCCTGTATCGATCTTGTTGTTGCTCTACACTGCAACTCAAGGAACAATTATCGACGGAGCAAATGCCAGTCGTTGGATTCGGATTCCCTTTGTTGGATTGAGTTTTCAAACCTCTACATTGGCATCTGTTGTTTTGATGATTTATGTTGCCTATTATCTTTCGAAAAATAATGAAACCCCTCAAACATTTAAGGCATCAATTGTACCCTTGTGGCTTCCAGTTTCGTTGGTGGTGCTGCTCATTTTGCCTTCAAATTTATCAACTGCCGTATTGATATTCTTGATGGTTATGATGCTGGTATTTTTAGGGGGTTATCCTATGCAACATCTCTTGGTTGTACTGGGAGTAGCACTTTTGGTTTTAACTCTTTTTGTTTTGACAGCAAAGGCTTTTCCAGAGGCTATTCCTAACCGTGTAGATACTTGGATCAGCCGAATTGAAAACTACAAACAATCCACTGCAGCAGGCTCAGACAATTATCAAGTAGAACGAGCTAAAATTGCTATTGCAACAGGAGGAGTAACAGGTTTGGGTGTAGGTAAAAGTGTTATGAAAAATTTCTTACCGCAGAGTAGTTCTGATTTTATTTATGCAATTATTGTTGAAGAATTTGGACTTGTTGGAGGAATTGGATTGATACTTTCTTACTTAATTATTCTTTTTAGAATTATTGTTATTTCACATAGAACCCCAACCATTTTTGGAAAACTAGTGGTTATTGGGGTAGGAGTACCAATTATTTTTCAAGCCTTAATCAATATGGGAGTTGCAGTTCAGATTTTGCCAGTAACAGGTCAAACCTTACCTATGGTAAGTAGTGGTGGAACAGCGGCTTGGATGACGTGTATTGCCTTTGGAGTTATTTTAAGCGTAAGTGCGGCTTATTATAATAATGGAGAAGAAAGTGAAACGAAAGTTTCGAGTGAAGATAACCCTTTAGCTATTTTAAGTGAAACCCTTTAAATTTATCATATCAGGAGGAGGAACGGGTGGACATATTTACCCGGCAATTGCTATTGCAGATGCCTTGGGAGATTCTTTTTCTGACACAAAATTTTTATTTGTTGGCGCAAAGGGGAAAATGGAAATGGAAAAAATACCCAAGGCAGGTTATACAATTAAGGGGATATGGATTTCAGGTTTGCAAAGGGGTTCTTTTTTTAAAAACATATTATTTCCATTAAAATTGATTGTTAGTTTTTTTCAATCCGCATTAATTTTGTTGAGGTTTCGACCAAATTTTGTGATTGGAACAGGAGGATTTGCCAGCGGACCAATTCTTCTAATAGCTCATTATTTTAAAATTAAAACCCTCATTCAAGAGCAAAATTCTTATGCAGGAATTACCAACAAAATTTTAGGTAAACGAGTTGATGTAATTGCTGTTGCTTTTCCAAATATGGATCGTTTTTTTCCAGAAAACAAAATCAGTTTAACTGGAAATCCTGTGCGAAAAGCATTGCTAGAAGTGGGTTTAAAACGTGAGCAAGCTTTTCAGTTTTTTAAATTGGATTCATCAAAAAAAACCTTGGTTGTTTTAGGTGGCAGCTTAGGGGCAGATCGGATCAATCAAGTCATAGAATCTCATTTGTCCTTTTTCTCTGATTTAGGAATTCAATTGATTTGGCAATGTGGAAAGTTGTATTACGATCAATTTCAAAAGCACAATAAACTGAACCATGTACAGGTGCATGCATTTTTACAGGAAATGGATTTGTTGTATGCGGCCTCAGATTTAATAATTTCGAGGGCAGGGGCAAGTTCGGTTTCGGAATTAGCACTTGTGGGCAAACCTGTTTTATTGATTCCATCACCTAATGTAGCAGAAAACCATCAATACCATAACGCTAAATTTTTAGCGAATTCTGGGGGAGCATTTATTCTCTCTGAAAATGATTTAAAGGATCAATTCAAGGAATCAATAAATCAACTCATGAGTGTTGATGAAAAAGACGTAAGAGAAAAGCTCTCAGAGTTTGCCCGACCCAACGCAACGCAAGACATAGTATTAAAAATAACCCAAGAATTAAAAGTTTAGTGAATTTCAAAAAACAAACATATTATTTTATTGGTATCGGGGGTATCGGAATGTCATCAATTGCTCGTTATCTCGTTTTACAAGGAGCTGAGGTTTACGGTTACGATAAGACTCCCTCTGCTGTAATTAGTTCTCTTCAGGCATTAGGGATTACAGTAGTTTTTGATTCATCAGTTGATGCTTTGCCAACAGCAGTTTTATCTAAACAAACATTGATTGTTTACACTCCGGCAATTCCAAAAAATCATCCTCAATTTAATTTTTATATTAATCAAGGAAATGATGTAGTAAAGCGCGCTGCTCTTTTGGGAGATTTAACCCGTGGTACTATTTGTTTGGCGGTTGCAGGAACTCACGGAAAAACTACTACTACAGCTATTTTAACTCATTTATTTGAACAATCAAAAGCTTCATACACTGCCTTCATAGGTGGGGTTTTTCAAGATTCTAAAACAAATATGATGTCTCGGGGTAATGTTTACACTATTGTTGAGGCTGATGAATTTGACCGTTCATTTTTTCATTTAAAACCAACAATTGCTTGTGTTACATCAATAGATGCAGATCATCTCGATATTTATGAAGACGCAGACAGCTTGAGTGAGGCTTATCGTAATTTTGCAGCTCAGGTAAAAGATACTTTAATTGTAGAAAAAGCTTTACCCTTAGATGGGGTGACTTTCAGTGTTTCGGAAAATGCAGATTTTTATGTAGATCAGATAAAACCTGTTTCAACAGGTGTTTACTTCAATTTACATACACCCAATGCTGTGTTGAAAAATCAGTTTTTCAATCAATTGGGGAAACATAATTTGTCTAATGCGCTTGCTGCATTGGTGATGGCAAATAAAGCGGGACTTTCGCTTGAAGAGTTAACAAAAAACTTAGCTACTTTTCCAGGAGTAGAAAGACGTCTTCAGGTTCTTATCGACCAAAAAAATCGTGTTCTAATTGACGATTATGCACACCATCCAACAGAAATAAAAGCTGTTTTTGAGACCTTAAAATTAAGTTTTCCAGAGGATAAAAAATGTGTGGTGTTTCAGCCTCATTTATTTTCAAGAACTCGAGATTTTATGGAGGATTTTGCTTCAGTGTTATCCCTTTTTGATCGAGTAATTTTATTGGAAATCTATCCAGCAAGAGAGCTTCCAATTCCGGGGATTAGTGCACAAGCTTTGATGAATAAAATTAAAGGAACCTCTGTTGAACTGGTTTCAAAAAAGGAGTTGGGAGATTTGTTAACTAACGTAAACGAACGGATAATAGCTATTCTTGGTGCGGGTGATATTGGTGCCGAAGTAGTGGGTCTTAAACATAAATTAATGCTTCATGAAATTACATAAATACTTAGGCTTTTTTGTGGTGTCGTTTTTGTTGTTAGGTTTAATTGTTGTTTCTCAATGGAGAAATGATCAACGAGAAATAGAACGTCTCGAGGTAATTTTCGCAAATGACACACATAATTTCTTGAATGTTGAAATGGTTGATAAATTGTTAATACAAAACGAACCGTTATCTCATATTGGAGTAAAAGATACTTTAGCTTTGAGTAGTATTGAGGCTGAATTAGAAGCTTATGACGTCATCTTAAATGCTGAGATATTTATGTCTCAATCAAAACTGCTGATAGTCAGAGTTGAAGAACGCACTCCCTTGCTTAGAATTATTGGGGAGGAATCTTTTTATGTGGACCTAGATGCGGTAAAAATTCCTCTTTCGGATAATTTTAGTGCACATGTTCCCCTTTTCTTTGGAAATCCGAGTGATGAAAAAATTAAAGAGCTGATTGTTTTAATACAGAAAGTGAATAAAGATGAATTTTTGAAAAGTCAAATAATAGAAATAGAAAACCAGAAGGGCAAGTATTTTTTTAAAATGCGTTCTTACGATTTTCTTGTTGAGTGGGGAAATTTAAACTCCTTTGATCAAAAAGTAATGAAATTAAAAACATTTTGTAAGTATTTGGATTCAATAGAAGAGCAACCAAATTTTACTAAAATAAATTTAAAGTATTATCAGCAAGTAATTGCGTCAAGTTGATTAGTTATGAAAAACAAACACATATCCGTCGGATTAGATATTGGTACTACAAAAATAGTTGCCATGGTAGGTCAAAAGAATGAATACGATAAAGTAGAAGTTCTTGGAATTGGTAAATCAAAAAGTTTAGGTGTTCATCGGGGAGTTGTAAACAACATCACCCAGACGATTCAATCGATTCAGGCAGCTGTCACAGAAGCTGAGGCGAAGGCATCAGTCACTATTGACGAGGTTATCGTTGGGATAGCTGGTCAGCACATAAGAAGTCTTCAGCACAGTGACTACATTACTCGAGAAAATGCTGATGAAGTTATTAATGAAGACGATATTGAAAAGCTAATTAATCAAGTTCACAAATTAGTGATGCTTCCGGGCGAAGAGATCATTCATGTTCTTCCGCAAGAGTTTAAGGTTGATGGGCAGGCCGAAATAAAAGAGCCCATTGGAATGTATGGAGGTCGTTTGGAAGCTAATTTTCATGTTGTAGTAGGTCAAGTTTCTTCAATTCGTAATATCGGACGCTGTATCAAAAGTGCAGGGCTTACAATGGGTAAAGTAACCTTGGAGCCAATAGCATCTTCAGACGCTGTTTTAAGTCAAGAAGAAAAAGAAGCAGGAGTTGCATTGATCGATATTGGAGGTGGAACAACAGACTTAGCTATTTTTAAAGATGGTATTATTCGTCACACAGCAGTAATTCCCTTTGGTGGAAATGTAATTACCGAAGACGTAAAAGAGGGCTGTTCTATTATTCACAAACAAGCCGAACTTTTAAAAGTAAAATTTGGATCTGCATGGCCTGGTGAAAATAAAGAAACAGAAATAGTTTCAATCCCAGGATTGAGAGGAAGAGAGCCTAAAGAAATTTCTTTAAAAACACTTTCTAAAATAATCAATGCTCGGGTGATAGAAATTATTGAACAGGCTTTTCTGGAAATTAAAAATTATGGGCATGAGGAACAGAAGAAAAAGTTGATCGCAGGAATTGTACTTACGGGTGGTGGTAGCCAACTAAAACATTTGAAGCAATTGGTAGAGTACATTACCGGAATGGATACCCGTGTTGGGTACCCCAACGAACACTTGGCAGGTGACTCCGATACTATGACTGCAAGCCCAACTTTTTCAACGGCTGTAGGTTTATTGATGAATGCACTGGAAAACAGTTCTCCTGAAGAGGATGAGGTTGATTTAGAACCGAAAGAAGATCATGTAAATGAAGGAGTTGATCAGATTGAATCTAGACGAAAAGTCATAAAAAGAAAATCGATTTTAGAAAAATGGACCGATAAGTTCATAGATTTTTTGGATAAAGCATAGCAGAATAATTAAAAGCATATGGACACATTTACAACTGACATAAATTTTGATCTCCCCAAAAACAAAAGTAATGTGATAAAAGTTATTGGTGTAGGCGGAGGAGGAAGTAACGCAATCAATTACATGTTCCAACAAGGAATCATGGGAGTTGATTTTGTTGTTTGCAATACGGATGCTCAAGCTTTGGAAAAGAGTGCGGTTCCCATCAAAATTCAGTTAGGGGCATCTTTAACGGAGGGATTAGGAGCAGGAGCAAACCCTGATGTGGGGAGACAGTCTGCCCAAGAGAGTTATGATGACCTTCATACCCTTTTATCAACGCAAACTAAGATGGTTTTTATTACAGCAGGAATGGGTGGAGGTACCGGAACAGGTGCTGCTCCTATTATTGCTCGTATGGCCAAGGATCTTGACGTTTTAACAGTTGGGATTGTTACAATGCCCTTTCAGTTTGAAGGAAAAATAAGACAGGAACAGGCCCAGAAAGGATTGGAGGAATTAAAGAATAATGTAGATTCTTTAATCGTAATCAATAACAATAAACTCAGAGAAGTTTATGGAAACTTGGGCTTTAAAGCTGGTTTTTCAAAAGCAGATGAAGTTTTAGCAACAGCAGCTCGTGGAATTGCAGAAGTAATTACTCATCATTACACACAAAATATTGACCTTAAAGATGCCAAAACAGTATTAACCAATAGCGGTTCAGCAATTATGGGATCGGCAAGTGCCGCTGGAGCTAATCGAGCGCAAGAGTCAATTGTAAAAGCATTAGATTCTCCCTTGTTGAATGATAATAAAATTACAGGATGTAAAAATGTGTTGCTACTCATAGTTTCTGGATCCGAAGAAATTACCATTGATGAAATCGGAGAAATTAATGATTTTATTCAGTCAGAAGCAGGTAATAACACCAACATCATAATGGGTGTAGGTGAGGATCAAGAATTAGGAGATAGTATCTCGGTTACCATAATAGCAACTGGTTTTAACTCCGATCAGCAGTATGAAATTGTAAATACGGAGGCTAAAAAAGTCATTCATACTTTAGAAGAAGACCAACCTTTTGTTCATGATTTAACCGAAAAAACAGAAACAACTGAAGCATTTTCTTCTCCCATAGATGAAGTTGAAACCGAACCTGTTGTTAAGTATTTACTAGAAGATGATTTAGAGGAAGAAGAAATTCAATCTGCAATGGAGCAAGAACTCGTTATTCAGGAAGCTCCAGAAGATTCAACTAAAATACTTTTAACAGAAGAATTAATGGATCTTGAGGTGGTTTTTGAGCAAGTAAATGGAGATGTCTTTTCCAAAGAAGATATTTTGGAAGAAGAAATACCAGAGGAAACAGAGGTTTTTGAATCTTTTGCTGCTCCCGAAGAATCTGATGATGTACTCCAAGAGGATGAGTTTATTATGAATGAAATTCCTACGAATATTCGAGATATCGAAGTTGTAGAACAAGAACACATTTCAACCGAACAAGAAAAACAAATTCAATTTGAGTTTGATATGCCCCTTATGTCAGTTGATTTAGCTTCCGATGAACCCATTAAAGATCAAGTAGAACCAGAGCTTAGTTCTGACATTGAAGGGAGTTTGAATGAAACAAATACAGAAGAAGTTTCTACAGTATTTCAATTGGAAGAAGAAGAATTGGAAGAGATTTCAATTCCTGAAAATGAATTAGATTTTGAGGAAATTGATGTTGAGTTCAAAATTCTGAATCAAGAGGAAGAGCAAGAGGTTGAGACAGTTTCTGATTCCTCGGATGTAAATCCTTTTGAACGTTCAATCCGAGATAGTGTTAGTGTTGAAAATGATAAAAGAAAGGAACAATTGAAGAAATTCAACTACACCTTTAAAAATAATATTAGTAGGATCGAAGAAATGGAAAAGCAACCAGCTTACAAACGTATGGGCTTCGATTTAGATGCTGCTCCTGAAGATGATGGAAAATCACAAACCTCAGTTGATACCGATAGTAATGATGATATTCAATTCCGTTCAAATAATTCTTTCTTACACGATAACGTTGATTAAATAAAAATATGTCCGCATTAGATAACCTAACAAATGAAATAAAAGAAGCAATGAAAGCCAAAAATGCACTAGCATTGGAAGCCTTACGAGCAATTAAGTCTGCTGTTTTACTTCAAAAAAGTGAAGCTGGAGCTGCTGATGGAATGACCGATGATCAAGAAATCAAATTGCTTCAAAAATTAGTAAAACAACGCCGAGACAGTGCTGCAATTTTTAGAAAGCAAAATCGTGCTGATCTTGCGGAACCAGAAGAAGCACAAGCAGAAATCATAGCTCGTTTTTTACCAGAACAACTTTCAGAACAAGAAGTAGGGAAGGTTATTGAGTCAATAATTACTCAACTGGGAGCAAGTAGCATCAAAGATATGGGGAAAGTTATGGGTATGGCGAGCAATCAGCTTGCAGGAAAAGCCGATGGTAAGACTATTTCTACTATTGTAAAACAAAAGCTCTCCTCTTAGAAACCTGTAAATTTTTCTCAAAAAGAAATCTCTGCTAATTCAAATGATTGCATTAATCTTACTATTTTAGCTTTTCAAAAGGCCCAGTAGTTCAACTGGATAGAATATCAGATTTCGGCTCTGAGGGTTAGGGGTTCGAATCCTCTCTGGGTCACTTTTTTGCTTCAAAAAAACCATTTTTTACAAGGGTTTTTTGGTTTGTTTGATGAAAGTACTTTCAAAAATTTTATCTGCATTTGCAGTTTCAAATCCATCTCTTCTGTGTTTTGCCAAGACTTGATTTTGATCAAGATCTTGAAATTCAGGCATTATTTTACGTTCAGCAAACTCAACATAACTTCCAGCAATTTCTTTTGTTTTATGATCTGAAAAGTCAGCCTTGATCATTTCGGCAACAGAACTACTTTGTAGTAAAAGCCCGTCTTTACTGGTTTTGATTATTCCTCCAGCATCATTAAGTTTAATTCCAAGATCAATCAAAAACTCATTGAATTTTTCGAGTCTATCAAATCCTTCTGGTAATTCATGAACACTAATGGTATAGTGGTTCAAATAATACCGATTGTAGATTACCCAACCTGCATATTCACTTTCATTCAACAGCGTATCAAAATCTTTTAAAGTAGGGAGTTCCCAAAGGGGCTTCTCAAAAAAATCAATTACCTCTGAGGTATTGTTTAAGTCCAGGTTATCTAAAGGATCCTGAATAATTGAATGGGTGTATTTCCGAATTATTTGTTGAGCAGTTTCACTCAACTCGTTTACTCGAAGTTCGCTTATGAAAATCCGAGGTAAATTGGGTTTAGGGGGAGCATACCAATAGGCATTTAATTTTTTTGCTTCAAAAGAATAAAATTCTTTTTTTTGATAACCGTGTTTTAAAAATATTTTCTCGAATGACTTGATCCCTAGGTTTGGAACCCCGAGTGTCCTAAAAGCTACATGATCATTTATGATGTCCTCTTGAGAAGAAACCCAACCTTTATTAATCATTGCATTGGTAATTTTTTGTACATCGGGGACACGCTCAAAATAGGTTTTGAAAAGACCATTCAGAATATCATCTAATTTGGATTTCCTAGAAAAAAGCATAGTTCGTTTCGGGTTTAAGTTTTAGTTAAAAGGATTTTCTTTAGTAAATGTAACACAAACTTTTAAATGGCGAATAAACTTTGTAAGTTTAGCCTTCAAATTTAACTGATGATCATGAAAAATACGTCACCTATTGTTATTGCCCTTTTTTTATTGATTTCTTCCTGTTCTGGAAGCGGTAATGGAATAAAAGCGAAGAAAATTGGAGATGGAGTGTATGAGCAAGGAAGTTGGATTTTTGACCTCAAACAACTTCCAAATGGTGAGGATATTGCACCCTATTACACAGTTGGAAAATTATCTTCAAACGTAATATTTTCAACTGGAACAGATGGTTCTGTAATCGAAATGGGAGTGACCTTTAATTTTAAGATTGGGAAAGATGGATCTGATAAGGGCAAAATCATTGGGGCTTATTTTGAATCTACATCTACCAATGAAGATGAATTTAAATTCCCACGTTGTTTGAGTATTTGTCCAGTTAATATTGAAATTTTGGATTCCCTTGGAACAGTTAAGACAAAATCTATGTACTCTCGAAATAATGTTTTTCAGATGCAACTTGAAGATGATGTTATCAATAAGCTGGCTTTAGAGGGAAAAGTTATTCGAGTTAGAATACCTGTATCTGCCAGAAACCAGAATACAACTTTTGAATTGTTCAAAATGGATTTGTCGGACTACACTTCTGAATTAAATTTTTAAATAGCTTTTAAGCTCAGGTCGATGTTTTGAGCTGAATGAGTTATTGCACCCAAAGAAACGTAGTTAACACCTGTTTCTGCGATCTCAACGATAGTTTCCTTTGTTATGTTTCCAGATGCTTCTGTAGCAATTTTTCCATTGATTAATTTTAAAGCACGCTTTATTTGATTTGGATTCATGTTGTCTAATAAAATACGGTGAATCCAAGGAAACTCAAGGCAAGTTTTTATTTCATCTTCGTTTCTTACCTCGATAATTACGGGGATATTTAAATTTTGATTCTCCAAGTATTTTTTTGTCTTTTTAAGTGCCTTATCTACAGAGCCGCAAAAGTCTACATGATTATCTTTAATCATAATCATATCAAATAGTCCCATGCGGTGATTTTCTCCGCCTCCAATATGTACTGCCCATTTTTCTGGATACCTAAAATTGGGTGTTGTTTTTCGGGTGTCCAAAAGTTTACAGTTTGTATGCTTTATTAATGAAGCAGTTTGTTTTGTCAAAGATGCAATCCCACTCATTCTTTGCATACAGTTCAAAATCAAACGCTCTATAGCTAGTAATTCAAGTTGGGGTCCTTCGACTGTAAAAACAATATCTCCTGGATTTACAGCTGAGCCATCATTGATTTTAGTTTTGAATTTAAAAATTTTATTTTTTTATTTAAAAACATATTCGGCAAGTTCTACTCCTGCAATTACTCCAGGTTCTTTTACCAAAAGCTGGGCTTTACTTGTCAGATCATTTGATAGACAAGACCTGCTGGTATGATCTCCATGACCAATATCTTCTGCAAAAGCGGATGCAATGAAGCGATCAATTTCTGTTTTGTATTTACTTAAAAAAGATTCTTTAGACATAGTCATTATTGTAAAAAACTCCTTTATTTTCTTTGATTTGTTGAGCTTGATTGATCAAAAGATAGGCTACACTTACCATGTTTCTCAGTTCACATAGCTTAGACGTAAGTTTATTTTGCTGATAGAGCTTCAAAGTATCTTGGTAAAGTACACTCATTTCCTCAGAGGCTTTTTGTAATCCCATATTAGTTTTAAAGATACCTACTTTTTTACTCATTACTTGTTGTAATTTCAGGCAGAGTTGATGGGTTTTTTTTAGTTTTTGATTTGAAGAATATTCTTGCCCATCCCATTCTGGAATATTGAGATAAAAAGAGTTTTCTAAGATAGAGTTGCTGAGCTCTTGAACAGAAAACAAGGCTGCTCTGTGCGCAAAAACAATTGATTCTAATAGTGAATTTGATGCCAGTCGGTTGGCTCCGTGAAGCCCAGTGTAACTGCATTCACCAATTGCAAACAAACCTTTTAAGCTAGATTCTCCGTTAGAATCAACTTCAATACCACCACAGCTGTAGTGAGCAGCGGGTACAACAGGAATCATTTGTTTTAGAGGATTGATTCCAATCGACATACAAGTTTCGTAAATCATCGGGAAATGGGCTAAAAATCCCTTGTCATCAATATGAGTAGCATCTAAAAAAACATAATCTTCATTTCTAGAAATCATTTCTTTTGCAATTGCTCTAGAAACAACATCTCTGGGAGCAAGTTCTCCTCGTTTATCGTAGTTCAACATAAAACGTTCCCCATTTTGATTTTTAAGATAACCACCCGATCCCCTGAGAGCTTCGGTAATAAGAAAAGTTTCTCCATTAACTTTGGGTCGAAGTGCAGTTGGATGGAATTGAATGTAAGGTAATCCCTTGATTCTTACTTTGGCTCTGTAGGCGGCACCTAGTCCGTCCCCTGTTGCTACTTTTGGATTGGTTGTAAATTCATACAATTGCCCAGCTCCACCCGTTGAAAGCACAGTTAATTTTGATGTAAGGGTAATTACCTCTTGATCGATAGTAGAAATGATGTATGCTCCATAACACCTTTGATGTTTTGTTTTGGTATGGTGATCCGTTATGAGATCAACTAAAATATGATTCTCATAATATTTAATTGAATCAATTGTTTTAATGTGATTAATTAATGCCCGCTGAATCTCTGATCCCGAATGATCTTTGTAGTGAACGATCCTTTTTTCGGAATGCCCACCCTCTTTTACAAGGTCGAGTTCATTTCTTTTTTTGGTATCGAAAGCAGTTCCCCATTGGATCAACTCATTTACACGTTCGTTACCTTCTTTGACAACAAAATTGATGACCTCTAAATCGCCTTGATAATCTCCCGCTATGAAAGTATCTTCGATATGCTTTTCAAAAGAATCTTTTTTAAAATTAGATACTACAGCAATTCCTCCCTGGGCGTATCGGGTATTTCCCTCCATCAAATCTTCTTTACAGATTAGGGTAATTTTCGTTGATGGTGATTTTTTGGATAATTTAATCGCATAGGAAAGTCCAGAAATCCCAGTTCCAATAACAAGTACATCTGTATTCATCTAGCTGAGTTCTAACATACGCTCAATAGGTAATCGAGCTTTCCTCATTAGATTTTCATCAAGGACTATTTCGGGAAGCTCGTGTTCCAAACATAAGTAGAGTTTTTCTAGAGTATTGAGTTTCATGAATGCACACTCACTACATGCGCAAGTTTCATCTTCAACAGGTGCAGGAATAAAAGTTTTATGGGGAGCTTTCTTTTGCATTTCGTGTAAAATACCAGCCTCAGTTGCTACAATAAATTCACTAGAGTTGTCTTCTTGAATGTAATTTAATAATCCAGAGGTACTACCAACATATTGAGCTACGTCTAGAACTTGACTTTCACTCTCTGGATGTGCAATAAACTTAGCATTGGGGTGTTTTTTAAATAAACTGACGATTTTTTCAAATGAAAAAGCTTCATGAACAATACAGGCACCATCCCATAAAATCATATTTCGGCCAGTTTCTTTTATTAGATATCTTCCAAGATTTTTATCTGGAGCAAATATGATTTGTTGATCTTCAGGGATAGATTCAATTACTTTAACTGCATTACTGGAAGTACATACAATGTCACTTAAAGCCTTTATGTCCGCAGAGCAGTTGATGTAAGTTACAACTGTAGCATTGGGATGAAGTTCTTTAAATTTTTTAAAATCAGCTGGGAGACAGGAGTCTGCTAAGGAACAGCCTGCTTTTAGATCTGGTAAAATAACTTTTTTGGTTGGGTTAATGATTTTTGCAGTTTCTGCCATAAAATGTACACCTGCAAAAACAATTGTTGATGATTCAACCTTTGCTGCTGCTTTAGCCAGGTATAAACTGTCTCCCAAATAATCAGCAAGTTCTTGAATTTCTTTGGTCTGATAATAGTGCGCTAATAAGACTGCATTCTTTTCTTTTTTTAGACGCTTAATTTCAGAAACAAGTTCTTCTTTTGGAGGAACGGGTAAATTTAAATAACCTCTGAGAGATAGTTTTGAGGTTGCGGTTTCAAGGTCAGTTTTGATACCCATTAAGGTGCTTTTTAAATTTTAGTAAAAATACTTATTTAAAGATAAATGGCTTCTTGTGTAAGATACTATTTTTATCACTTTTTAATTTAAAGTAAAGTTTAAGGATGAAAATCAAAAAAACGCGATAAAATTTTTTTTATTCGTTTTTAATCGCTAAGTTGTAAGTTAACTTTTACTACTCAGTAGTAATGCAGTAGTAATTGATTTCGATTTAATATTTAAATTGATTAATTTTGACCAATAATAAAATACATTAAACTACATTCAAATGAAAAATTTTAAGTTATTAGCTTTACTTGTCCTATTAGTAGGTACTGTAAATGCTCAGACATCTCAAAATCCTTGGTTGGTTTCTGTTGGTGTCAATGCAGTTGGATTGCAAGGTGATCTAACAGGAAGCAATCCTTTGCTGAAGAGCGATTACAAATCAATGAGTTTTGGAGTACCGTCTCTGTCTGTTTTCCGATCCATTTATGGAGGCTTTTCAATTGGAGCTCAGTTTTCGCTTAATTCACTCAAAAGTGAGACGAGTGTTTCAGATACCAGCTTTTCATCCATTGAAGGTGCCCTTAAATACGGGTTTTCAAGAGATTCTAAAGTAAGTCCATTTTTAAAGGCAGGTTTCGGTAGAACTTCTTTTGGAGTAGGAGACGAAGATGAATTTAACGAAGCAAGAAATGCCACAGATACTTACTTTGGTAGTGCTGGATTAAATTTCAAAGTAGGAGATAGATTAAGTCTTTTTGTAGAATCTAGTTATCGATCAACTCAAGATGCACCCAAAGGAAGTTATTTACAACATACTTTTGGAGTAGCTTTTGGTTTAGGTTCTGGAGATACCGATAAAGATGGTGTTTCTGACAAAAAAGATAAGTGTCCAGATGTACCTGGACTTAAAGAATTTGAGGGATGTCCAGATACAGATGCAGATGGAATTCCAGATGATCAAGACAATTGTCCTGAGGAAGCTGGTCCAGAAGAAAATAATGGATGTCCAGATACAGACGGAGATGGCGTTTTAGATAAAGATGATGCCTGTGTAGATGTGGCTGGTTTAGCTGAGTTAAATGGATGTCCAGACAGTGATGAGGATGGGGTTATTGACTCTGAAGATGAATGCCCACAAGAAGCAGGTGAGACTGAAAATAACGGATGTCCTTGGCCAGATCAGGACAACGATGGTATTGCTGACAAAGATGATGCTTGCCCAGATGAAGCTGGAACCACTGAAGGAAACGGATGTCCTGACACTAGTAAAGAAGTTCTTAGCGAAATGAATAGTGTTGGATCAAATATTTTATTCCCTGCTAACGGCTTTAAGCTGATGGGTAAGAAAACGCTAGATGCTATTAAAGAGGTTAAGCGTATTTTAGATGAAAATCCAACAGCTAGTATTTTGATAGAGGGTCATGCATCTACCGATGGAGGCGAAAAAATCAATCAAGAAATTTCACTCAAACGAGCTGAGTCAGTTAAGGCTAAATTAATTGAATTAGGAGTAGACGAAAGTAGATTAGAAGTTAAAGCCTTCGGTGAAAGTATGCCAGTACTAGGTGAAGATTCAATTGAAACTAGGTCGAAAAGTAGAAGAGTTGAATTTAAATCAAAGTCTTGATTAATTCAAAACTCGAAAAAAGAAAAAAGGGTTGATCGAAAGATCAGCCCTTTTTTTATTTAAATGTTTTTTAATCCAGCAATTGTTTTTTTTGGATTTTCATTTCCAAACACATAACTACCGGCTACCAATACGTCTGCCCCAGCATCAATAAGCTGTTTTGCATTTTTGTTGGTTACACCTCCGTCAATTTCGATAAGAGTTGAACAACCCTTTTTATCAATCATGGCTTTTAGCGCTTTGACTTTTGAGTAGGTTTCTTCGATAAACGATTGACCGCCAAACCCTGGATTTACACTCATAATACATACAACATCAATGTCTTGAATAATTGATTCAAGTACATTAACAGGGGTGTGAGGGTTTAATGCTACTCCAGCCTTCATGTTACATGATTTGATTTTTTGCAATGTTCTGTGTAAATGATCGCATGCTTCGTAATGAACTGTGAGAACTTCTGAACCCAATTCAGCAAAAGTCTCAATGTATTGATCTGGATTAACAATCATCAGATGAACATCAAGTGGTTTTTTAGCGTGCTTTGCGATTGCTTTGAGTACAGGCATTCCAAAGGATATGTTTGGAACAAAGACTCCATCCATGATGTCAATGTGAAACCAATCGGCATCACTTGAGTTCAACATTTCCGAATCTCGTTGAAGATTTGCAAAGTCAGCGGCTAAAATAGAAGGTGCTATGAGTGTAGACATAAATAATTCGTTTTTGGTTAAAAAAAAAGCAACCTATGGTTGCTTTTTTAGTTATCCTAAATATGTTTTTAAGATTTTACTTCTTGAAGTGTGTTTTAATCTTCGGATAGCTTTTTCTTTAATTTGACGAACACGTTCGCGTGTCAAATCAAAAGTTTCTCCGATTTCTTCTAGGGTCATAGCGTGTTGCTCTCCTAGTCCAAAATACAAACGTACAACATCAGCTTCTCGAGGTGTTAGTGTTTCTAAAGCTCGCTCAATCTCAGTTTGTAAAGATTCATGAAGTAAGGTTCTGTCTGGATTTGGAGACTCTCCACTATTGAGTACATCATAGAGGTTAGAATCCTCTCCTTCAACAAGAGGTGCGTCCATTGAAACGTGTCTTCCAGAGTTTTTAAGGGACTCTTTCACATCATTGATGGTCATATCAAGTTCCTTTGCTATTTCTTCTGCAGATGGAGCTCGTTCGTGAGCTTGCTCTAGGAAGGCATAGGTCTTGTTGATCTTGTTGATTGAACCAATTTTATTTAAAGGAAGTCGAACTATTCTTGACTGTTCCGCTAGTGCCTGAAGTATGGATTGGCGAATCCACCACACTGCATAAGAGATAAATTTAAAACCACGAGTTTCATCAAAACGTTTTGCAGCTTTAATTAAGCCTAAATTTCCCTCATTAATTAAATCAGGAAGGGTAAGTCCTTGATTTTGGTACTGTTTGGCAACAGAAACTACAAATCGAAGGTTCGCTTTAGTCAATTTTTCGAGAGCAACTTGATCTCCTGCTTTAATCCTTTGCGCTAATTCTACTTCTTCTTCTGCAGTAATAAGGTCTACTTTCCCAATCTCTTGTAAGTACTTGTCAAGAGATGCTGTTTCACGATTAGTTACCTGTTTGGTAATTTTAAGTTGTCTCATCTAAGATTTTTGCTTGTTATTTGTACTTACTTATACGTTTAAAAAGACGAAATGTTACATTAAAACAAAAAAAACCTCTCAATTTAGTTGAGAGGTTTTTAAAAACTTGATATTCATAAGTTATTAACTTCTGTTTTTTGGTTTTCTATCATCACGTCGCTTATTGTCACGACCTTTGTTGTCGTCTCGAGGTGGACGTGCAACATAACCCTCAGGTTTTTCAAGGAGTGCTTTACGCGACACTTTTTCTTTGCGAGTTCTGGGATCTAGACCGAAATATTTTACTTCGAAAACATCTCCCATATTCACAACGTCAGATACGTTTTCTGTACGTTGCCATGCTAATTCACTTACGTGAAGTAATACCTCGTTTCCAGGAGCTTCCATGTATTCTACAACAGCACCAAAATCGAGCATTTTAATAACTTTTACTTGGTAACTATTTCCAACCTTTGGTTTGAACATCAATGAATCGATTTTCGCAATTACCTGATCTATTCCATTTTGGTCGGTTCCCAGAATTTCAACAATTCCTTCCTCAGTTTCTGGATCTTCGTTAATTACAATGGTTGTGTCTGTTTCTTTTTGGAGTTCCTGAATTACTTTTCCACCAGGTCCAATTAAGGCTCCGATAAATTCGTTTGGAATTACACGCGTCACCATTTTTGGCGAGTGTGGTTTTACATCGGCTGCAGGAGCTGCAATGGTATCGGTGATTTTTTCAAGAATATGTAAACGTCCTGCTCGTGCCTGTTGTAATGCATTAACAAGAATTTCATAGGACAGGCCTTTGATTTTGATATCCATTTGACAAGCAGTAATTCCTTCTGATGTGCCTGTTACTTTGAAGTCCATATCTCCTAGGTGATCTTCATCGCCCAAAATGTCAGACAATACTGCATAACGATCACCGTCGGAAATCAGTCCCATTGCAATCCCCGAAACAGGTCTTGTAATTTTAACCCCAGCATCCATCAAAGCCATGCTTCCAGCACAAACAGTTGCCATAGATGATGAACCGTTTGATTCCAATACTTCAGAAACTACACGGACAGTGTATGGACAGTCATCAGGAACCATTCCTTTTAGGCCACGTTGTGCTAAGTTTCCATGCCCAACTTCTCGGCGTGAGGTTCCTCTAAGCGGACGTGCCTCACCTGTACAAAAGGGAGGAAAGTTGTAATGTAAATAAAAGCTTTCTTCACCCTCATAAGAGGGCATGTCTATTTTGTTAGAATCTCTTGATGTTCCTAATGTTACTGTAGCTAAAGCTTGCGTTTCTCCTCGGGAAAAAATCGACGAACCGTGAGTAGATGGTAAATAATCAACCTCACACCAAATTGGTCTAATTTCATCTGTTTTACGTCCGTCTAATCGAATCCCTTCGGTAAGAGTTAACTCGCGAATAGCTTCTTTTTCAGCTTTTCGGTAGTATTCTCCAACTAGGTGGCCAAATTCTTCCATTTCTTCTTCAGTGAAAGAAGCTTTAATTTCTTCTTTAACATCTGCAAACGCATTTCCACGTTCAGCTTTAGAAGTTCCTTTTTTGGCGATCGCATAACATTTGTCATAAGCCATTTCATGGATGCGTTTCTGTAGGTCTTCATTGCCCTCAGCAGTTTCGTATTCACGAACTTCTTTTTTGCCAAAAGCTTCAGCTAATCGCATTTGAGCTGTAATTTGAACTTTAATTGCTTCATGGGCGAATTTAATTGCATCAGCCATTTCTTCCTCAGAAATTTCATCCATTTCACCCTCTACCATCATCACTGAATCAGCAGATGCTCCAATCATCATATCGATGTCAGAATCTTTTAATTGCGAACGACTTGGATTTATTACAAACTCACCATCTATTCGTGCTACTCTGGCTTCGGAGATTGCACATTCGAAAGGAAAGTCACTTAGCTGAATTGCAGAAGAAGCAGCAAGACCTGCTAATGCGTCAGGCATAACGTCTTCGTCATTGGACATCAACTGAATCATTACTTGAGTCTCAGCATGATAATCTTTTGGAAACAATGGTCGAAGTACGCGATCTACTAAACGCATTGTTAAAACCTCACCATCACTTGGGCGAGCTTCTCTTTTGAAAAAACCGCCAGGGTAACGACCAGCTGCGGCGAACTTTTCACGGTAATCTACTGTTAATGGCAAGAAGTCTACGTCAGACTGTTTGTAGTTTGATACAACTGTACACAGCAGCATGGCTTTGCCCATTTGCACAACAACCGAACCATGCGCTTGCTTTGCTAACTTACCTGTTTCGATGGAGATTTCTCTTCCATCACCGAGGTCTATTACCTCTTTAAAAACTTTTGGAATCATTTTTTTCATTTTTGTTAAACCTAAACGTTGTGTTGTGTTGTTGTAGGATACCAATGAAAAACTAGAATTCAGCTTTTTATTCCCCCAAAAGGGACAAAATTTGATTTATTTACGTAAACCTAATTCTTTTACGATAGCACGGTAACGTGTTATGTCTTTTGATTTTAGATAATCTAGAAGACTTCTTCTTTTACCTACTAGCTTTACAAGAGAGCGTTCTGTGTTAAAGTCTTTACGATTGTTTTTTAAATGTTCAGACAAATGGTTTATTCTGTGAGAAAATAAGGCGATTTGTCCCTCAGCAGTTCCTGTGTCTGATTTAGATTTTCCGTGTTTTTCGAAAATCTTTTCTTTTACTTCTTTTGATAAATACATGCTAATATTATTTAATGATTGTTATGTATGCCTTTTTTAAGGCGCTGCAAAGATACATATATTTTTGATTAATTCTTAGTTTCTTATAGGTTGATTAAGAATTAAATCAATGTACAAATTGATTTTGTTTTTAAGATTTTTACGATGCGAGATAAAATCCAAAAAACCTTTTTCTAAAAGAAACTCACTTGTTTGAAATCCTTCGGGAAGGTCTTTTCCTGTAGTGTCTTTTACTACACGGGGTCCAGCAAAGGCTATTAAAGCTCCTGGTTCTGCAATGTTAATATCTCCTAGCATAGCAAATGATGCTGTTGTCCCTCCTGTTGTTGGATCAGTACATAGCGATATGTAAGGAAGTTTAGATTCAGCTAGCTCGGCTAGTTTTGCACTCGTTTTTGCTAACTGCATCAAAGAAAAAGCTCCTTCCATCATTCGAGCACCTCCTGATTTTGAGATGATAACAAAGGGTAAATGTTTTTCTATGGCGTAATCAATTGCTCGAGCAATTTTTTCTCCCACAACAGATCCCATGGAACCACCAATAAAACCAAAATCCATACTAGCAACAACAATTTCTTTTCCATTGGATTTACCAACAGCGGTTCGAATTGCGTCGTTTAATCCTGATTTCTTTTTTGTTTCCTTGAGTCGATCCTTGTACTTTTTTGTGTCTGAAAAGTTTAAGAAATCTTTAGAAACAACATTGGTGTTTATTTCTTTGTAATGATTTTCGTCAAAAAGAATCTCGAAGTATTCTTTACTTCCAATACGAACGTGATATTCGTCTTCAGGACTCACATAAAAGTTGTCAGCGAGTTCTTGTGTCTCTACGATTTTACCGGTTGGAGTCTTGTACCAGAGTCCTTTGGGGATGTCTTTTTTCTCCTCTGTTCGAGTTTGTATTCCTTGTTCACTTCGTTTAAACCAACTCATTTGTTCCTTTTTGGTTAGGCTAATGTATTGATATTATTTAAATCTTCAAATGCTTGAGTTAATCTTTGTTTGAAGGTTTGTTCTCCTATGCGAAGCCATTTTCTAGGATCATAGTTCTTTTTGTTTGGCTGATCTTTACCTTCTGGATTTCCGATTTGAGTTTTTAGATATTCAATATTATCAATCATGTAATCACGAATCCCTTCAGTGAAGGCAAACTGTAAATCGGTATCGATATTCATTTTTATCACACCATATCCGATTGCTTCTCTAATTTCTTCGACAGTTGAACCCGATCCACCATGAAAAACAAAATCTACAGTGTTTTCAGGTAAGCTGTACTTTTCGCTGATGTATTCTTGTGAGTTTTTAAGGATTTTTGGAGTGAGTTTTACGTTACCAGGTTTGTACACTCCATGAACATTTCCAAAAGCAGCAGCAACCGTGAACTGATCACTTACTTTTCTTAATTCTTCGAATGCGTAGGCAACCTCCTCGGGTTGTGTGTACAATTTTGAAACATCAACATCGCTGTTGTCAACTCCGTCTTCTTCTCCACCTGTGATGCCAAGCTCAATTTCGAGGGTCATTCCCATTTTTGACATTCGCTTGAGGTATGTTTTACATGTCTCAATATTTTCTTCAAGTGATTCTTCAGAAAGATCAATCATGTGAGAACTGAAAAGAGGTTTTCCAGTTTCTGAATAAAATTTTTCTCCTGCATCAAGCAAACCATCAATCCAAGGCAATAACTTTTTTGCACAGTGGTCTGTATTTAAGATAACAGTTGCTCCATAAGCTTCTGCTAATTCATGAATGTGTTTTGCTCCAGCAACAGCCCCAGCAATTGCTGCTTTTTGATCGCCGTTGTCTAAACTTTTCCCTGCGTTAAAAATTGCTCCACCATTAGAAAACTGAATGATAACAGGACTATTCAGTTCTGCTGCAGTTTCTAAAACTGTGTTTATGGTATTGTTTCCAATCACATTTACGGCGGGGAGCGCAAATTGTTTTTGTTTAGCTAGTGCAAATACTTCTTGAACTTTTTTTCCAGTAATTACACCAGATGGTATTTTTGAACTCATAAAAATGCTTGTTTTGTTTTTGTCAAAATTTAAAGCCCCAAATGTAACTTTTTTTTTTAAAAGGGGTAATTTATTCCGATGTTGAATACAGTTCTTTTTAAAGAAATTTGTTTTCCCCAACGATCTGCCTTTATTTGTGAGGGATCATAAGTTTTAAATGCCGAGTCTAATCGAAACACAAAATAATTGAAATCATAGCGAAGTCCGAATCCAGTTCCAATAGCAATTTGATCGAGATCTTTCAAACCATCGAAGCGTTGTTTTGGGTCTGTTATGTCATCAAATACATTCCAAATATTTCCCGCGTCTACAAAAAATGCACCCTTAAGGGGCCCAAAAATTGTGTATCTATACTCTAAATTAAAGGCTATTTTGAAGTTTGCTTCATTAAATTCATTTGGGTTCTCACCAACCCCAGGGCCTAATTTGTATGCTTTCCAAGCTCGGTTATCATTTGACCCACCACCAAAATAAGAACGTGTAAAAGGAATATTATCAGAATTACCGTAGGGTATGGCAATTCCAGAAAACATTCGCATCGCTACAACTTGTTCTTCTCCTATGCTCCAGTGTTTGATGTAATTAAACTCGGTTTTGATGAATTGTGAGGGGATAACATCTAAAAACTCTAATTTTCCATCTTCATTTTTTTCTTTATTAGAAAGATTCAGAAGGCTAGTTAAAAAATTTCCGCTGGATACTATTTTAAATTGAAATTGTGAAAAATTCTCATCAAAGATATTTTCTTGATTGTTCTTGTTGATACTAAAAGAGGTCCCCAGAATGAAGTTGTTGGAGGTAAGTCGTTTTTCCCGTTCTTGAATAACCCTCACATCTTTGTATGATTCACCCTCAGGATCCAGTCTTGTTTGACCTTGAAGCACTTGGTTTATGAATTCAGAAGTTCCCTCCGGTATTATTAGATCATCATTTTCATTAATCAATTCAGAATTGTATCGAATGCTTTGCGCGATGGAATTTAATCGATCATAGGAATTTCGGTAAACATTAAAGTAATTGGCTATGGCTTTATTATTAACAAATTCCAAGTCAAAAAGTTTAAGGTTGAATTTGTAAATTTCTTTTTTACTCCATTGATATTCTAAAGCCCCCACAAAATTTTGTTTGTCTAGTCCAATGTTTTTTTGGAACGAACTACCGATAATAATGTTCGTTTTGGGCTTTTCGAAATAATTTTTCAGTGAGGCGTTATTGAAAGGGAAGATCATTCTCGGAATTCTCAGCTTTAAGTCTCCACCAATTTCGAAAAGATTAAAAAAACGGTCATCTTTATCTGCTAAGTCCTTTGAAGCTCCTAAAGTTCCTTTTAGTCCAAGTTCTAATATCTCGGTACCTTTAAAAATATTTCTACTGATTACAGAACCTCCTAAACTGATTCCAAAAAACTGAATGTTTGAATGTGATAAATCTAAATCAAAACCAATTGAAAAAGGTTCTCTCGGAGTAAGGTAAATAGAAGAAATTAAACTGAGAGAGTCTTGCTTTTCAGTATCAAAACTTATGCTAGGATACTTGAATATTTGAAGATCTGAAAAATACCGATAGGTATCTGATCGATCTTTATCACTGTATGGAAGTCCGTCTTTAATGAAAACCCCACTGGCCAGAGATTTGGGTTTGTAGTTTAATTTCCCATCGGAATAGATAGTCAAAGATTTGTATTGAAGTGTATCGGTGTAGTAGGAAAATTCTTTATTTGGATTTTCTACATAAATATTTATTTTTTTGACCTTTTGAATAACGTAAGGGACCTCTACAATTATGCTTTGCTCTCTTTTGGCCTCATTTTTTATTGTAATATTAACTGGAATTTTGAGATCTTTCCCCAAACTATCCAGATATGCTTTGAATCGTATGGATTTTTGTTGAAAATTTTGAATCCCATTATTCCGAAATAATTTTACTAAACGGTCTCGTTCTTTATCGAAATTTTCAACTTCAAAAACAGCTCCTTCTTTAATGAAACTATCCTTTGAATTTTGTTGATAAATAGAATCCAAATCAGAGGAATAAATTGTACTTGTTTTTTGGTCTACAGTAAAAGGATCGCCTGTAGTAATTTTGTATGTTGCTCCAATTTTTTGTCGTTTTAAGCTGTCAATTAAAACTTCTGTTTTTGTGTTAAAAAAACCTTTGTTTTTGTAATATTGATCCAATGTTTTGGCAGTGCTGATCTGATTGTTTTCAGAAAAAATTGAAGGTTGTTCTCCAGACTTTTTCAACCAGAGGTTAAAACTGTTTTTGTAATTTCTTAATTGCTTTATTTGTTTTTCAGAATAGGTTTTTGATAAACGTTCGATGCGTTTAGGTTTTTTGTTGAGCCAAGTGTCAAAAACACTATCTGGATTTTTTTCTGCCAAATTGTAGATGTGGAGTTTTAAGGGGATGCCAAAAATGGTTTTGTTTGGAGGAGTAATGCTGAGTTGTTTTGCTAGATCTTGCTTTAGAAGAACGTCATTCTTAAAAAAACGCTCTTGCACTAATAGGCTTTGATTAGATCCAATATTTTTTGTGCTACTACATTGATAGAAGCATAGGGTTATCAAACCTAGAATGATTATTTTTGTATGCCTTCTTATCAAAGTAATACCTAATTTAAGGCAAAAATACATCATTTTATGATTACAAAGAATGAAATCAAACGAATCAAAAATTTACGACACAAAAAGAATCGAAAAGAAGAAGGTGTTTTTATTGCCGAGGGTAAAAAAACAGTTCTAGATTTATTGAAGTCGGGATGTAAAGCAGAGGTAATTTACGCAGTTGATGCTTTTGATGAAGCTGAATTCAATTATGTAAGCCCAAAGGAGATGGAAAGGATTACCTTGTTGAAATCACCAAGTAAAGTGCTTGGGATTTTTCGAATACCAAAGCAAAATGAATTTTTTCAGGAGGGTCTTATTATGGTTCTAGATGGAGTAACAGACCCAGGGAATTTAGGAACGATTATCAGACTTTGTGACTGGTTTGGAATTTCTAGTTTGATATGTTCGCCCAATACAGTGGATTGCTACAATCCAAAGGTTGTTCAAGCAACAATGGGATCATTATCAAATATCAGTTGTGTTTACACTAATCTTGTAGCTTTTCTCAAAAAGTCTAGCAAACCAATTTATGGAACTTTTATGAAAGGAAATTCAATTTACAACACTTCAATTGATCCTGAAGGTGTTTTGATAATGGGAAGCGAATCACATGGAATATCTCAAGAAGTTGAGGCAATTATTCAACATAAACTTACAATACCTCGTTTTGGCTCAAAAAATGGAGCTGAAAGTTTAAATGTGGCTCTTGCAGCTGCAATTATTTTGGGGCAAGCATTCAAGCCTTAATTATTCAAAAGTAAAATTGATTATCAGTCCCTGTGAGAATAATTTATCAATGTTAGAGGTCCAAGGGCTTGTTGGATCGTTGTCTTGAATGATTTCATTATCAATAGAAAAAACTCCTCTAATGGATGGCGAAAATTTGAAGTACGGTAAATAAAAGTCAATTCCAAATCCAATTTCATAGTTGTAGGTTTGATTTATTACCCGAAAAACATTGTTTGAATTATCGTCTTTATTTTTATCATTACTAGAAAGATTAAAGGAAGTTGAAATACCGCCCACAAGAAAAGGTCTAAAGTTGTTGATTCGTTCTGAACTGAATTTCACTAGGAATGGAAGATGAATGTAGGTAGATTTTATTTCTCTGAGATAATCTTGATCTGTAACAAGTCCAGGTGTTGCTTTTGGGTAAATAAAGTCTCGTTGAGAATAATAGAGTCCTGGTTCAAATCGAAGGTTCAAAAATTTATTGATGCGCATGTCACCAATAAGACCTACGTTGAAACCAAAGTTTTTAACAATATTAATGTCAGGTAATCCGCGCCCTTTTAGTATGGTTGATCCAGAATAGTCCCTGACATACTCAATTTTGTATCCAAATTCATTAAAACCAAAAAAGTATCCGTAATGCAAAAATTTTTCATCAAAATCTTGAAGGTGTTGAATCCGCTCACGAACTGTTGGATATTGAGCATAAGAAAGCTTAACCCCCAGAAGTGAAAGGATTATTAAATGAAATAATAACTTTAGATTAAGGTTTTGTGGCACAATAAATTGAAGCAACCCCTAAGGTTTGTGGGCGATCTTCTACTTCTATAAACCCAATTTTCTTTAAAATATTGTTGAACTGTTTTCCATGAGGAAAAACAGCAGCAGAATCCGAAAGATATTTATAGGCAGCTTGATCGCGAGTAAAGAGCTTACCCATTAAGGGGACTAAGAATTTTGTGTAGATTGAATAACCTTGTTTAAAGGGAAATTTCGTTGGGACAGCAGTTTCTAGAATTACCAAAGTTCCCTCTGATTTTAGGACTCTAAATAATTCGGATAGGCCCAATTCTAGGTTTTCAAAATTCCGAACCCCAAAAGCTACAGTAACTGCATCGAAGGAACATTCTTTGTACTTTAATGCCTCACTGTCTCCTAGAACCATTTCAATAGTGTTTTCCAAATTTTGTGCATTAACTTTATCCTTTCCCTTGGCGAGCATTCCTGGTGAAATATCAAGGCCGACAATCCTTGAGGCCCGTGTTTTATAGAGTGCTAAAGCCAAATCTCCTGTTCCAGTAGCAATATCCAAAATGCTATTGGGTTTTTTGGCCATCAAAATTTCAACAACTCTATTTCTCCATTTAATATCGATACCAAGGGATATTATTCGATTCAAAAAGTCGTAATTTGAAGAAATCCCATCAAACATTTTGGTAACCTGCTTTTTTTTGGAACCTTGCTGGTTAGCATAAGGGGTAACACTCTTTTTCATAGAATGCAAAGATATGTAATGGAGTGATTTTATCCGCTATTTAGTTCTCATTATTCACAGTAAAGTATTGTATCGATTCAATTTAAATTTATGAGAATTACATTTGTGAACAAACTCTAAACTAATTAGTATATTTGTTATGAGTTTATCGAATATCACTCTATGAAAATAATTATCGCAGGGGCTGGAGAAGTTGGATTTCATCTTGCTAAACTTCTTTCTTTCGAATCCCAAGATATTACCCTTATTGACACCGATAAGGAGCGTCTCAATTATGCTGAAAATAATTTAGACATCAAAACGATAAAGGGTGATGCATGTTCCTTATCCTTGATAAGAGACGCCGATGTCGGAAACTCCGATCTATTTATTTCTGTCACTGCACAAGAGACCACCAACATAACTATTTGTGCTTTAGCAAAGCAATTGGGTTGTAAAAAAACACTTGCTCGTATTTCAAGTATTGAATTCATCAATGCCACAGATGGGGTTAGTTTTTCTGATTTAGGCGTAGATGAGCTTTTTTCACCCGAAGAATTAGCTGCTATTGAAATACAACAACTACTTGATCAGTCAGCATTTAGTGACAGTTATGAGTTTGAAAATGGCGAACTTACCCTTATTGGAACAAAATTAGATCCTTCGGTTCCTTTTGTAGGAAAGTCCGTAAAAGAGGCGGCAACGATATTTCCAGATCTACATTTTATGCCTATTGCTTTGCAACGCAAAGAAACCCAGTACACAATAATACCTCGGGGAGATACGGTTTTTGAACCTAATGATCAAGTTTATTTTATAACCTTGAAGGAAGGAGTAGAAGAATTGTACAAGTTGACTGGGAAAACCAAAGAATCTGTTAAAAATATCATGATTTTAGGGGGTGGAAAAATAGGCTTGAATACTGCTCGTGAGTTGTGCGAGAAAAAATTTAACGTCACTATTGTAGAGCAAAATAAAACAAAGGCTTTTGAAATTGCAGACCAACTCCCCAATGCAATGGTTATTCACGGAGATGGAAGGAGTGTAGAACTCCTAGAAGAAGAAGATATCGATTCAATGGACGCTTTTATTTCGGTCACTGAAAATTCGGAGACTAACATCATGTCCTGTTTAATGGCTAAATCAAAAAAAGTAAAGAAAGCGATCGCTTTGGTAGAGAACATGGATTATTTTCAACTATCGCATTCCATAGGAATAGATACTTTAATCAATAAAAAATTACTCACAGCAAATACTATCTTTAGATACATTAGAAGGGGAGAGGTTGTCGATATGACTACATTGACAAATATGAATGCTGAAATTTTAGAATTTATTGTAAAGCCAGAATCTAAAGTCAACGGTTTAAGTATTAAAGATATTAACTTCCCAAGATCAGCAACAATTGGAGGTGTAATAAAAGAAGGTACAGGTGCTATCGTTTTAGGAGACTACATTATTGAAGCAGGTGATCGTGTTGTAGTTTGTTGCCTACCTCGAGCGATTCGAAAAGTAGAAAGTTTGTTTCAATAAGATGCATAAAATCAATAAACAAATCATAGCAAACCTCATGGGACTGCTTCTCCTTTTCAATGGAGGATTTATGTTGTTGTCTTCTTTGGTAAGTCTATTGACTGATGATGGTGTAACTTTTGAGCTTACTTTTGCTGCTTTTTTAGTTTTGTTTTTAGGGGTCTTTATCATGCTTTTATCTCGGAATCACAGCAAACAAATCCAAAAAAGAGAGGGGTACATTGTGGTTAGTTTTGGATGGGTTTTGATGTCCTTATCTGGAATGCTTCCTTATCTTTTTTCGGGTGTTATCCCCGATGTTTCATCAGCTTTTTTTGAAACAATGTCTGGATACACAACCACAGGTTCTTCTGTGTTAAATGATATTGAATCTTTACCTATGGGCATTTTATTTTGGAGAAGCACAACACATTGGATAGGCGGAATGGGAATTATCGTTTTGGCAATTGCTATTTTACCCCTATTGGGCATTGGCGGAATGCAATTGTTTGCTGCAGAGGCCCCAGGGCCTAGCAGCGATAAACTGCACCCAAGAATTACGGACACTGCAAAACGGTTGTGGTTTATTTATTTTGGATTTACATTAATTGAAACCTTGCTTTTGTTTTTTGCAGGAATGAGTTTATTTGATGCAGTTAATCACGCTATGAGTACTGTCTCTACAGGGGGATTTTCTACCAAAAATTCAAGTATTGCTTTTTGGAATGACACTCCTATCATTCAGTACATCATCACCTTTTTTATGATCATTGCAGGAACTAATTTTGTTTTAAGCTATTTTGCTTTTACAGGGAAAGTTCAAAAAATTCTTCGCGACCAAGAGTTTAAATATTTTATCTTTTTTATTGGAATAACAACCCTGTTAGTAAGTATTGTCTTGCTTACCCAAGTCGATTTGACTGTCAGTTCTTTTGATCATCCCCAAGTATTGGGATCAATTGAAAGTTCATTTCGCCATGCTTTTTTCCAAATAGTTGCAGTGATTACCACTACTGGATTTGTGACTGCTGATTTTACATCATGGACTCCCTTTTTGACCATAGTTTTTTTTGGATTAATGTTTGTTGGAGGTTCTGCAGGATCGACATCTGGTGGAATCAAAGGAGTACGTCATTTGTTGATGATAAAAAGTGGTTTTTTAGAATTCAAACGGGCCCTGCATCCCAATGCTATCATTCAGCCAAGACATAACGGCTCCATACTTAAAGAAGAAATAATTCATAATATTTATGCCTTCTTCATACTTTACATGCTGTCTTTTATTTTTGGAGCTCTAGTTTTTGGAGCTTTGGGGTTAAACTTTGAGTCAGCAATTGGTGTTGCTGCTTCAAGTTTGGGGAATGTTGGACCAGCGCTTGGTAATTATGGCCCTTCATTTTCTTATGGCGAATTGCCTTTACTTGGAAAATGGTGGGCTTCTTTTCTTATGCTCTTAGGAAGGTTAGAACTCTTTACTGTTTTGATTTTGTTTACTCCATTTTTTTGGAAAAAGAACTAGTAATCATATTTATCTTTCCAGCGTTTTTTTAGAAACAAGCGAATACTCTCCTCTTTAGAATTTTGACCGGGTTCATAAAATTTAGTTTCACTAATTTCTTTAGGTAAAAATTCTTGATCTACAAAATTCAAATCATAATCATGTGCATATTGGTATCCTTTTCCATAGTCCAAATCTTCCATTAGTGGGCTTACAGCATTTCTAAGAGCTAACGGCACTTTTAAGCTTCCAGTATCATTTACCAATTTTTGAGCTTTTCCTATGGCCTTGTAACTTGCGTTACTTTTTGGGCTTGTTGCCAAATAAACTACACATTGGCTTAATATTATTCGAGCTTCTGGATATCCAATTGCTGCTACTGTCTGAAAAGTATTGTTTGCCAAAACCAGTGCAGTTGGATTTGCATTTCCAATATCTTCGGAGGCCAAAATAAGTAACCGACGAGCAATGAATTTCACATCTTCTCCTCCTTCAATAAGCCGAGCTAACCAATAAACTGCTGCATTGGGATCACTGCCGCGGATGGATTTGATAAAAGCCGATATGATGTCATAGTGTTGATCTCCATCTTTGTCAAATAAAACCGTTTTTGTTTGTGCCTTTTCCAATACAATTTCATCGGTAATACTGATTTTATTTCCGTCCTGACTCATTACTATGAGTTCTAGAAGAGATAACATTTTTCGTGCATCACCTCCTGATAGTTTGAGGAGTGCTTGATCTTCAACAAGAGTTATTTTTTTTTCTTTTAGAATCTCATCCTCCTGAATTGCACGCTTTAGAAGAAGTTGAAGGTCTTCCTTAAGAAGTGGATTGAGGGTGTAAACTTGACAACGGGAAAGTAACGCTTTGATTACTTCAAAACTAGGATTCTCAGTGGTGGCTCCTATCAAGGTTACAAATCCTTTTTCTACTGCTCCTAGAAGAGAGTCTTGCTGGGATTTACTGAACCGATGGATTTCATCAATAAACAACAGAGGTCCTTTTTGAGTAAATAGCCCTACGTTTTTTTTGGCTTTATCAATTATCTCACGGACTTCTTTTACTCCTGAATTTATCGCTGAAAGGCTGTAAAAGGGACGATCGTTTGTTTTAGCCATAATGGTGGCTAGGGTGGTTTTTCCGGTACCAGGCGGTCCCCATAGTATCAGTGAGGGTAATTGCCCTGTTTTCAATATGGGTAGCAGTGCACCTTTGGATCCAATTAAGTGTTGTTGACCTACATATTGGTCGATCGTTTTTGGACGCATTCGTTCAGCTAATGGTGCTATCATAGCACTAAGATAAGTAAGTTAGGAGAATTTTCGTTGTCTTACAATTTCATATAGAACACATCCACAAGCAACAGCAACATTAAGCGAGGCTATGGCTCCTTCCATCGGTAGTTTAGCTTTTTCAGTTACAACATTCAAAATTCCTTTTGAAATTCCTTTTTCTTCAGATCCCATGATTAAGGCAATGGGTTTTTTTAGGTTCTTTTCATAAACAGTTTCCGAAACCTTTTCTGAAATAGCAAGAGGTTCAATCTCGTAAGCTTTAAATAGATAAATGGCATCTTTTAGGTGATCTACTTTGGCAATGGGTACTGAGAATAAAGCTCCTGCTGAGGTTTTAATCGTATCAGAATTTATTCTAGCACTACCGCTTTGCGGGAGAATAATTCCAGCAACTCCAGTAGCTGATGCGGAACGAATGATTGCACCCAAATTACGAGTATCTGTAATATTATCGAGAAGTAAAAATATTGGGACTGCTTCTTTTTCTAATACATTTTCAATCAAGGGTTCTAAATCCCAATAAGTAATGGGAGATATGGTGGCAACAGCACCTTGATGGTTTTTATTAGAAAATCGGTCGAGTCGCTCAATCGGGACATAGCTATGAGCTACTTTTTTTTCGCGAATTAAATTTTCAAGTTGCTTGAAAAGAGAACTTTTTTGCTCTTTTAATAAAAATACTTTATCAATATTTTGATTTGCTTCTATGCATTCTATGATTGCACGAACTCCGAAGATCTCTTGTGTATCCATTCTTATTTTTTTTCAAAGCTAGTTGTTTTATTATCGTTCGCAAAAGAATAATTTTTAAAAAAAGTCAAAAAAAAAAGGCTGCCTAAAGGCAGCCTTTTAAGTAATCTAATATAGATTAAAATAATGGGGTTGGTTCGAAAAACGTTGGAAGAGGAGAAGGTACATTTTCATTAGTATCAACCTCATCTTGCGGATAAAGGAAACGTTGTGGGTATCCTGTAGCCGCAGTACTTCCAGTAGTTTTGTTAGGTACACCTATCAAATTTCCACTTCTTCTTAAGTCATGGTATGAAGTCAATTCACCAATTAAAGTGATATATTTTTCTTCCATAATCTCGAAAGCTAGGTCAGCAGTTACAGTAGTTGTTGATGGAGGAAACCCTGTCGCATCAGAACCGTATTGAACAGCTAGTGCAGCTCTTACATCATTTAAGTGCCCTTGAGCAGCTGCAAAATTAGTAGTGTGTAAAGCCTCAGCAAGAATTAATTTATTCTCGTACCAAGTAGCTATTGGTGCAGATGCCGACTGAGCATATCTACCATCGTCATTTGTGTTAAGTAAAGTACGGAAACTTGGAGTACCCGGAGTACCATCAGCTAGGAAGTAGCTTGCATAAATTAGGCTATTTCCAGGAGTAGTAAGTTTTCTGTCTACTGTTCCGTCCAATAGATTAGCTAAATGAGAATCTGTAGCAACTAAGTAATCTTGTCTTTGGTCAATAACAAACTGATACATTAAGTTTCTGTTGTACTGAGCAGTTCCATGTTGTGTTACTAAATCACCAGCTCTTGAAGAAATTCCTTGATTAGCGTGAGAAATCGCTGTAGCGTTATCACCAGCAGCTAACGCATAACGCGCAGCTAATGTGTGTCCAGCTTCGGCCCAAGTACCACCTGCTAATCTAGAACCTCCGTAACCATCAGCGATAGTTGCATTTCCAACATTGGCAATTCCTGTTTCAATAAGAGCAATAGCTCCAGCTACAACTGCAGATTGGCTATCGTATTTAGGCATTGGAAATTCGTCAGGTTTTACTGCTTCTGTAAAAGGAACATCACCATAAAGCAATGCCATATCAGCAAAGAAAGTTCCTTGTAAAATCTGTGCAATTCCCTTTACCAAAGCTGATGCTTGAACATCATTGATGATCAACTGAGCATTATTGATACCTGCAACATATGCATTATCCCACATACTGTTGTAGTTAGCACGGTTAGGTGAGTAAGTGTTCAATGTCAAATATTGACGGTCACCACCACTCATTTGGTTGTTAAAAACAGCAGCGTAACGAGTGTTGTTACTTCCCATGTGTTGCATAAGTGCAAGCTGTACCTGACCAATGAGAAGGTCAGATGAAGCAACGACAAATGCATTCGGGTCACTGTTTATGTCTTCTGTGTAATTTTCGCAGCTAACTATTGTTAGGATGGCAAAAATCGGTAAAATTAATTTGTATATTTTCATGTTCATTTATTTAAAATCCAATTCTAAGTGTAGTCAAGAAAGATCGTGTTCCAGGGTTACTGAAATACTCTAAACCTCTACCTCTTGATGCTCCAGTTAAGTTATTCTCTGGGTCAAAGCCTTCAATATCTGTCCATGTGAATAAGTTTCTTCCAGAAACAGAGAGAACTAATGATTTAACTTTAATACTCTCAAGAAGAGCTGGGTCAAATCTGTAGCTTAGAGTAACTTCTCTTAGCTTGACCCAAGAACCGTCCATAATAAATGGTTCTCCAACATCTCCGAATCCACCACCGTTAGTAGTCCACCATTCAGAGTCAATTGCAACAGGCCCAGCACCGAAGTTATCTAAATAACCACGGAAGGAAGCTCCATCAGGTATTGGTGTTCCAGCACTATTTACTATCGTACCACCTGTATTGTTAACTGTTTTTGCACCAGTATTCGCATGAATACCCATGTAGTGTAACACTCCATAAGTTCCATTCCAAACATCATTACCTTGAGATGTTTCAAACATTGCAGAAAAAGCAAAGTTTTTGTAGTCTACATTTAATCCAAGGCCAGCACGGAAGTCTGGGTTAGGATCTCCAACACCAACTTTCTTTTCAGAAGCAGCATTTGGGAATCCATTAGCATTGGTAACAAAATTACCAGAAGCATCTCTTTCATAAACACCACTTCTAAGAACACCGTAAGGGTATCCTTCAGCAATACCTGAAGAAGTAGATGTAAATCCGTTTAGTGCGAAATAAGAACTACCTGCTAAATCTGTTACTACGTTTTTGTTTTGAGTAAAGCTACCACTAATAGAAGCATTTAAGTCTTCTCCTCTAAGTAAGTTTACATTAAAGTCAATTTCAATACCTTTATTAGTTATTGTAGCAGCATTTTGAAGTGAGTTTTCAAATCCTGAAGAAGGAGTACTCGGTAAAGCCAAAATCACGTCTTTAGTTTTGTTGTCATAATATGTAAATCCAATAGATAATCGGCTATCAAACATACGTGCATCGAAACCAAATTCGATCTCACTCTTTCTTTCTTCTTTCAGGTCTGGATTACCACGAGTAGCTGATTGAGTAAATGGATTTCCATAAAGATTTCCAGCTAATTCGTCACCCCAAGTTCCGTCAGTTCCTCCAGGTCCAAAAGTTGTTGAAGTTGCATAAGGATTCGCTTCAATTCCAACCTCTCCGTAAGAAACTCTTACCTTACCAAAGTTAAGGAAGTCAGCCCCAATTAGATCTGTAATTTTATATCCTAAAGATGCACTAGGGTAGAATATCACTCCTGCTCCTGGTAATGTAGATACCCGTTCTCCTCGTCCTGTAATTTCTACCAAGAAATTGTCGTACAACTCAAGGTTGATAAGACCATAAACCCCACTTTTTCTTGTTAAAGAAGTAAATCCACTAGGAATAGAGTTCACACCAGTTGTATTACCTGGATTGAAGAAAATCTGATCTGGATTTGTAAAGTTAGCTTCAAAAGCACTTAATCTTCTGTAGTTGTTTTCGTATTGTTGGTAACCTAGAACATAATTGATGCTAATGTCATCAGTTAGTTTGTTGTCACCTGTAACAAATAAGTTTAATTGAGAGTTTTTCTCGGTGATACGGTCCTCATCCCAAGTTCCGTTGTTACCACTACCAGCAGAACCTGCAGGTTGGTAATCCGTACGATTGTCTTGGTAAAAGTCCATACTGTAACGAGCAACAAAGGTTAAGAAACCTACTTTGTAGTTTACCTCAGGAGCGAAAATAAAACGATCAACAGTGTTTACGTTTTGTTGTTGATTGATTGTCCATAGGGGATTGTTGTACGTTGGCGCAGCATAGTTGTATGACCCTGATGCATTATCAAAAGTTCTGTACGATCCAGTTGGACGTCGGTAACTTCTGTGAGAATTAGGAGTTACAAAAGTAGCAGTTCCAACTGTTCTGTAATTTTTCCCTTGCCAGTCACGAATATCAAAATCAGGAGATGTTCTAAGGTATCCTAAATACAAACCATTTAGGTTAGATCCTGTTTGAACTCGATTTGATTCAATGTTTGTGTATGAAGATGAAATTTTGAATAACAAATTCTCGGTAGCTTGAGTGGTGTTATTTAATTTCAAAGTAGTTCTCTTATAATCAGAATTTCCTTGAATAATTCCACTTTGGTCGAAGTTAGCGAAAGAAAGATATGTTCTGGATTTTTCATCTGTATAAGATAAGTTTACAGAATTTTCGTAAGTGTATCCATTTCCAAATACCGCATCTCTATTTGATTGGTTGTAAATGGTTCTACTGTTTTTATCAACAATATCTCCAATTCTTCTTCCGTCAGGGGTTTCGAAATAAGTACTGCTGAAGTCGTAAGTATCAGCACCACCTGGACGTAAAGCGATTTCGTCTCCGTAAGAAACAGAAGTTGATTGGTTGTAGTATCCAATTCCAGGATCACCGTACCAAATACCATCAAATCCTTGTCCCCACGTATCTTGTTTAGCCCATTCTGCATTGATTTCGTCAATAGAGATAGAAGATTTAACATTAACACTCCATCCCTTACTATCAGTAGAACCACGCTTAGTCTCGATAACTAATACCCCGTTCGCAGCACCAGTTCCGTAAATTGCAGCAGCAGATGCTCCTTTAATTACCGTAACTGAAGCAATGTCTTCAGGATTTATATCATTTAAACGAGATTGTTGGACAACTCCAGCAGTGTTACCACCAATATTTGCGTTGGAGATGATTGCACCATCCAATACTATTAACGGAGAGTTATCTCCGTTGATTGTGTTTTGTCCACGAAGCTGAATGTATGCCCCAGAACCAGGATCTCCAGAGTTACGAGTAATGTTAACTCCTGAAGTTTTTCCAGAGATTCCTTGAAGAAGACCTGATTCTCCTGAACGTTGTAATTGATCAACTTCAACTTTAGTTGTAGAAGAAAGATCATCGTCTTTTTTCTTCTCTAAACCCAAAGCCGTAAGAACAACTTCTTCTAGCTCATTGTCTGCTGCTAGGGAAATGTTCATGGAATCAGAAGATCCAACATTTTGTTCCATAGTTTCATAACCGATAAAGCTGAACTCAAGAACGGCCCCCTCAGCTACTTCAATGGAATAATTACCGTCAAAATCAGTACTAACACCATTGTTGGTACCTTTTTCTACAACAGATGCTCCAGGAAGTGGAATACCACTATCATCTGAAACAACACCTGTTACTGTTTTTTGTGCCAGGGCAGTAAATGCTACAAGCATCATCGCCGAGGTCAATAGTAATAGTTTTTTCATATTAATATATATAGTTAAAAATTTGTTAACGAAATTATGATATTAATTTAACATTACATGGAAATTTGTTTTATTTTTTTTATTTGCTATGAGTAATTAGTTCTAGTAAAATTTTCCATAAACAATAGTTGTCTGTTAATCAATAACTTGAATTGAATTGAATAAAAGTATAAACAGATTACTTTTTAAGGGTTTGTGAGGTGTTTCCAGTCAAAACATGTAACTTCAAGTATACTTTTTATTACTTTTTTTGCATCAAAATTCATGCTTGATCAAGCATTTATGAGATAAAATCATCATCAAAACTGCCATTTTAATGGTTGTTTTAGTGTCAAATTAATGTGCAAAAACCAATAAAAAGTTAACTGAAATAAAGATTCACAAGTGAATTCGAAGTTAAACTTTAGTGATCAAATGCGATAAGAACCTTTGAGAAATAAAAACTACTTTTCTAGGTTTTTGATCAATTCAATGAGTTTTTCCTCCGTTTTAATTTTTTTAAATTCTCCTTTTATTTTTTGTAATTTAGGATAATCTTTTTCAGTAATTAAAGGGATAATATTTTTTAATTTAAAACTGATTTCATTGATTTCGTTGTTGTCGCTTGACATGAAATATGTTTTGATGTTACTAAAACGAGGTTGAATATCAGCTTCTAGAGGAGTATTAGCTTTTCTCCCTTCAGATAATTTCTTTTTATCTTGTCTAAAAATACTGTATCCTTTACCCTCATAGAGGATGACCAAATAGCCGTCAATTGTAGCTCCTTTTTTTGTTTTGAAAGTTTTGTACTGATAGGTTTTATTGTCAAAGCTTGCAATAATATCTTTTCTTTTGAGAAGGGCTTCATTTGAAGTAAGTTGTTTTTCACTTTTCCCAATTTCAATTTCATCGTTGTAACCGTTGTAACGGAGCCATATTTGATTTTCACCCTCAATGTTTTTGAGGTTTAAAACTGCTGCCTTAAAAGAATCACTAAAATAGGGACTACCTTCAGTTATTGAGAGGTCGAGGGTGGTGTTGTTCATTTTTTTAGCCATTGTTCTAACGGCTTCGAAACTGATAGGATTATTTAGGTTTATACTATTTTGACTTCTAACAGAAGTACTGATTAAAAATAGTGCAAATATAGTATTAAGATATTTCATTGTTTAAAGATAGTGAAAAAAACAAGCTGATTTGGACAGCAATTTTTTTTAGTGATAAAATTCGCTTTTGAAGACTGGTTTTTTTACAATAACTTTTGAGTTTGATCGGGTTACAAAATCAATTGTTTTTAGTCTTGTTAGGTGATTATTTTTTATTTTTTTTTAATTGATGTCTCAAAAATATTGAGACTTTAGTAATTTTGTTTGAATATTGGTTGTTTTCAAACACACAATCTCTGTAAAACTATATTTAATATTAAAATTTATATCATGAAAAAGTATTATATGATCCTCTTAGTTCTCTTGTCGGCTTGTTCCGCAGATCCAGTTGAACCCGAAGTTCCTGTTGAAGAGATTGTGGAACCAGAGGTAGTTGTTATTGATTATGATAGCGATCCCATTTATTCAAAAGGAAGACCAAATCTTTTGAATTCGTATTGGAATATTTTCAAGGAATCTGCTGCTCTTTATGATATTGATCTTTCATACATAGAGGAGGTCAATTTTGTTTCCACAGATTTACCTGGTAATGTTGCCGGAAGAGCTGATGGATCTTGCGAAGATTATGTGAGGATTTTGATCGACGAAACTACTTTTAGAAATCTTGAAACAGGGGAGCAAATATTTTTGATGTACCATGAACTGGGTCATGATGTTTTCAATGCATCTCATGATGGAGGCGGACTTATGGCGCCTAACATTCGTTCGATTGAGTATACCCTTTTTCAAACAGAGGTCAGGGATTTTTTTACTAAGGTTGATTTTGTAGAATGGACCGATGAAGAATGTGAAATCATAAGAGGTTTTACAGACGATTAAATGAAGGGCTTAATCGAGGCTTAGTAAGATTTTAAAATTATTTCAAGTTTTAATTCGATGCTCAACATTTTCTTTATTTCAGTTTAAGTTAATTAAAGAATCGTTTATCTTTATTTTGTTGATTTAATGCCTCATATTGTCAATTGAAAGTTTTATTAAGCGTGCAAATGATTTGGCTTCTAAAACCAATCCTTTCTTTTTTGTGATCGATTTTGAGCAAATAACCATTGATTTACACTCCAGAGGAGGCAAAAAATCAAAATGTTTTTTTTGACATTGGTGGATGCAAAAATTTTGAATATCACCCTGGTTGAAAAAAAGTTTGATATTACTCCTAAAACCAAAATTAAAGATCGTAACAAAACAGGTTTTGAACAGGTGCAAAACACATAAAGAATGGAGATGTTTATTATTTGGATCTAACTTTCCCCTCTGAAGTTTCTTTTGAGGGTTCCTTAAAAGAATTTTTTCTTACTTCTAAAGCTCAATATAATTTTTTTTAATGATCAATTTGTAAGTTATTCTCCTGAATCTTGAAGCCAAATTTTTATTTTTTTTTGACTTCAAAAAGATCGATAAAAAACGATTGTTAATAAAATTCAAAATAAGAGCTGTATTTTAAGTCAAATCAGTTTGAATCCAAAAAAAAAAGTTTTACATTTGCAGCCCTTAAAAAAGGGAAAAATATAAAATTATATATGCCAACTATTGCACAATTAGTACGAAAAGGAAGAGTCACCATTACCAAGAAGAGTAAATCGGCTGCTTTGGATTCGTGTCCACAAAGGAGAGGAG